>JAGNOM010000036.1 GCA_017990155.1 Propionivibrio sp.
CTTTGGCCATAACGGTTTCCTCGGACCGTGTCAGGGCATCAAGCAGCCGGGCGACACCTGGCTGCACCTCTACGCCGCCGATCTGGCGCGCTCGCCGGACGGCCGCTGGTGGGTCATCGCCGACCGTACGCAAGCGCCTTCGGGTGCCGGCTACGCGCTGGAAAACCGGCTCATCGTCTCGCGCGTCTTCGCCGAGCAGTTCCGCGATCTGCGCGTGCAGCACCTGGCCGAATTCTTCCAGCATCTGCAGGACAGCTTGGCGCGATGGGCGCCACATACCCGCGAAGGCGGCGAAGGGAAAAACAAGGGTGAGCGCGAAACGCCGCTCATCGTGCTGCTCACGCCTGGCCCGTACAACGAGACGTATTTCGAGCACGCCTACCTGGCGCGCTACCTAGGCTATCCGCTGGTCGAAGGCCAGGATCTGACCGTGCGCGGTGACTGCGTCTATCTCCGCACCCTGACCGGCTTGCAGCGCGTGCATGCCATCCTGCGCCGGCTAGACGACGACTACTGCGACCCGCTCGAACTGCGCGGCGATTCGGCGCTGGGTGTTCCCGGCCTGCTGCAGGCGGTGCGCGCCGGCAAAGTACTGGTCGCCAACGCGCTCGGTAGCGGCCTGTTGCAATCGGCTGCGCTGCCGGGCTTCCTGCCCGGCGCCTGCGAGAAGCTGCTCGGCGAGAAACTCGCGATGCCCTCGGTCGGCACCTGGTGGTGCGGCGAAAAGGCTGCGCTGGACTTCACGATCGAGCATCTCGACCGTCTGGTGATCAAGGGATCGTTCCCGTCGCAGCGCATGGACCCGGTCTTCGGCAACGAACTGAAGGGCGCACAGCGCGAGGAAATGATCGAGCGCCTGCGCGCCCGGCCGCAAGCCTACGTCGCTCAGGAACTCGTTGCATTCTCGCAAGCGCCGGCGTGGAGTACCAAGCACGATCGTCGTCTGCTGCCGCGCGGCGTCGCCTTGCGCGTTTTCGTGGCGGCCACGGCCAGCGGCTACGTCGTCATGCCGGGCGGACTGACGCGCGTGTCGGCGGTTTCCAACGCGCGTTATATCGCGATGCAGCGCGGCGGGTCGAGCAAGGACACCTGGGTTCTTTCGGAGAGCGAGGTCAATACCTTCAGCCTGCTCAAGCATCGAGTTGGCAAGGCCGATCTTGTGCATGCGGGAAGCAATCTGTCCTCACGCGTCGTTGAGAACCTCTTCTGGTTCGGGCGTTACGCCGAACGCTGCGACGACGCGGCACGCCTTCTGCGCGTCGGGTTGAGCCGATTGGTCGATGCCGGCGCCGACGCCAATCCGGCGCTGGAGTCGGCCTTCGACCTGTGCCGATCGCTTGAGCTGTTGCCCGATACGCCCGAGAGCGTCCCCGCGCCGAAAACCGGCGCAACGAAGAAGGGAAGACAGGGAAAAGCGGATGGAATCGCGCCGCATCGCGACCTCGAAACGCGCTTGCTTGCGGCCATTTGCGATGCGGACTGGGGCGATGGCATCGCGGGCAACATCCGCCGCCTGCTTTGGGTCGGCACCCAGGTGCGCGAACGGCTGTCGCTCGATAACTGGCGCGCACTGAACAGTCTGCAGCAACAGCTTCAGCGCTACGGCAAGGAGCGTCCCGAGATCAGCGACGCGCTCGCATTTCTCGACCAGATGCTGCTGGCGTCTTCAACGCTCGCCGGATTTGCAATGGACAACATGACGCGCGACGACGGTTGGCGATTCCTGATCATCGGCCGTCGCATCGAACGCCTGATTTTCCTGTCGAACGCGATCAGTCAGTTCCTGCGGCTCGAGTCGACGCGGGCTGCGGGCAGCATCGAATGGCTGCTCGAACTCGCCGACAGCATCATTACCTACCGCTCGCGCTACATGGACCAGCCCGAGTTGCTTCCGGCGCTCGACCTGATCGTCTTCGACGATACCAATCCGCACGCGGTGATGTTCCAGTTAAGCAACCTGATGCGCTATCTCTCGAGTCTCTCGATCGACCTTGGCGATCCGGACGACGGGCTTTTGCGCCGAGCCTCCGAGCGCCTGCAGTCCTTCGATCTGGCACGTTTCGAGAACCTGAATTTCAGCGATTGTAAGGATTGCGAACCTTGTCTTGCGCTCGCCGACGCGCTCGATGCCGTCTCTAACGCCGCCGAAGAGCTGTCTGACCGGCTGGCGATGCGCTATTTCACCCATGTCGGCGATGTCGGCCGGCAAACCCTGGCGGCCTGACGAATGACCACTTCCGCCGTTCGCTATCGCGTCATCCACGAAACCCGGTATCGCTACGAGTACCCGGTTTCTGTTTCGCGCCAGCAGTTGCACCTGACGCCACGCGAGTGTCCGTGGCAGAGCCTCATCGAGCACGAGATCGCGATCGACCCGGAACCGACCTTGTGCCATACAAGCCTTGATCATCTCGGCAATCCGATCCGGCAGTTCGCGATCGAAGCACCGCACGGCAGTTTGCGGGTGTGCGCCGAAAGCACCATCGAAGTCCGGCCGCGCCTTTCAATGTCCGCCGAGGGTTCGCCCGCCTGGGAAAGCGTGCGCGATGCGTTGGCCTTCGGTGCCAAGCCTGTCCTTCTGGAAGCGAACAACTACCTGTTCGAGTCGCCTTATGTGCGCGTCAAACGCGAGTTCGCAGCGTACGCGAGACCGTGCTTCATGCCGGGACGGCCGCTGCTCGACGCCATCGAAGCTCTGATGAACCGGATCTATACCGAGTTCAAGTTCGATCCGGCGGCGACGACCGTTTCCACGCCGGTGCTCAAGGTGCTCGAAAACAAGCGCGGCGTTTGCCAGGACTTCGCCCACCTGATGCTTTCATGCCTGCGCTCGCTCGGGCTGGCTGCGCGCTATGTGAGCGGTTATCTGCTGACCCAGCCACCGCCCGGCCAGCCGCGTCTTATCGGCGCGGATGCCTCGCACGCCTGGGTTTCGGTTTACTGCCCCGGCGCCAGCGGCGGAAGCTGGGTAGACTTCGACCCGACCAACAACCTGATCCCCGACACGCAGCACATCACGCTGGCCTGGGGGCGCGATTTCGGCGACGTCTCCCCGCTGCGCGGCGTCATCCTCGGTGGCGATGCGCGCGAGCCGATGGTTGCGGTGACGGTGATGCCGGTCGAAGAATATCCTCTGGAGAACAAGTGCTCGTAAAGCGCATCCTAATTGCCGCGTTGTTGATCGTGGCCGCCGGTTTGTCCGTTGCCTGGTATTCGGGCTGGTTTTCGCTGGGCTACCATCTCCTGACCGTGCGCCTTGCAAGCTTTGATACGAAGCAGCCGGCGCTCGATCTTCAGAATTACCGAGCCGCCATCGACGCACTCCCGGTCGAAGGCATCCCCGACAACGCATCCGGGCTGACTTTTCATCCTGAGCGCAAAACCTTGTTTACCGTGATCAACAAGCCGGCGCAGGTTGCCGAACTGACCACTGACGGCAAGTTGCTGCGAACCATACCGCTGCGCGGCGTTTCCGACGCCGAGGGAATCACCTATCAGGAAGGCAACTTCTTCATCGTGGCCGATGAAGGCAAGCACCAGATGATTCGCATCGAAATCAACGATTCGACCACGGAGATCGATGCGTCGAATCTGCCGCGCTTCGGTCTGCGCATCGATGCCGGGCGAAACGTCGGCTACGAAGGCGTCTCATGGGACAGCGACAACAACCGGATGTTCATCGTCAAGGAAAAGAACCCGTTGCGCATCTTCGAAATTGGCGGACTCTGGGAATTGCTCGAAACCGGAAAGCTCGACCTCAAGATCAGCGAATGGCTGCCCGAGTCACCGTCCAACATGATGCTGCGGGACTTGTCGTCGCTCACCTACCACGAGGAGACCGGGCACTTGTTCCTGCTCAGCGACGAATCGCGCGTGCTACTGGAATTCGACGCGGCCGGCAACGCCGTCGACATGCTCGTGCTGCGCGCCGGCTGGCACGGACTCAAGCGAACCATCCCGCAAGCCGAGGGTGTGGCGATTGGCAGTGACCGGGATATCTACATCCTCTCCGAGCCGAATCTCTTCTACCGGTTTTCGCTCGATGCGCGGGAGTAAGCGGCGCGGCGACTGGATACAAGCGATTCGTAGCGCGGCTATCCCGTCCGGTGGCGAGCGCATATACTCAAAGCGGCTATCGTTCTTCGATTGGCATATCGACGCCATCGTCTCCGTTTACTTTTTGCACTCGTAGGAGGTCCCGGGATGAAACTGAAATCACTATTTCCTTTGCTCGCAGCGCTTGCGCTGACCATTTTGGGTTCGACCGTTGTCGCAGAAGAGAAGGACAAGCCGCTCATCGTCGGCATGGAACTGGCCTATCCGCCGTTCGAAATGACCGATACCAGCGGCAAGCCCACCGGCGTCAGCGTCGATCTCGCCACCGATCTGGCGAAAAGCCTTGGCCGCCCGGTCGTCATTCAGAACACGGCGTTCGACGGGCTGATCCCGGCGCTCAAAACCGGCAAGGTCGATCTGGTGATTTCGTCCATGACGGCGACGGCTGAGCGCGCGCAATCGATCGACTTCTCGGAACCCTATATTTCGACCGGACTGAGTCTGCTGCTGAAGAAGGACTCCACGGCCAAGGGCATCGCCGATCTCGACCGGGAGGGCGTGAAGGTGGCGGTCAAGAAGGGGACGACCGGGCACATCTTCGCGACCAACAATCTGAAGAAGGCGCAGGTTCTTGTGCTGGACAAGGAATCGGCCGCCGTGCTCGAAGTCTCGCAGGGGAAGGCTGATGCCTTCATCTACGATCAGATGTCGGTCTACCAGAACTGGCAGCGCAACAAGGAAACGACGCAGGCGATTCTTGAGCCGTTCCAGAAGGAATCGTGGGCTGTCGGCATCCGCAAGGGCAACGACGAACTCAAGGCGCAGGTCAATCGCTTCATCAAGGACTACCGCGAGAAGGGCGGCTTCGAGCAGCTGGGTGAGCGCTACCTGAAGGAGATGAGGGACGAGTTCAAGCGGCTCGGTTCCGCGTTCTTCCTCTAGCCGGCTGAGCAGAAAGGTGGACTTCCTCTTCGCACCGGGAAACGGGCGGCCGATTGCACGCGCCGCCTGGGTCGCCTCCTGGTGTCTGGTCGCGCTGCTGACCGCCGCCGTGTTCAGTTTTGCCTTCAGCCAGTTGCACTACGGCTGGAACTGGGCAGCGATCTGGCAGTACCGTCAGAAGTTTATGCAGGGCTGGCTGATGACCGTCGCAATTTCGGCCTCAGCCTTGCTGGTGAGCCTGATCATCGGCCTGTTGACCGCGCTGGCGAGGCGTTCGGCGTTCCTTCCGTTGCGCTACTCGGCCGCGCTCTATGTCGAAACGATTCGCGGCACGCCCTTGCTCGTGCAGATCCTGATCCTGTTCTACGTCGTCGCCAACGCCTTCGGCATCGAGAACCGCTACCTCGTCGGCGTGCTCGCGCTCTCGCTGTTCGCCGGCGCCTACCTCTCGGAGATGATCCGCGCCGGCATCGAGAGCATCCGCGACTCGCAGCTGGAATCGGCGCGCGCCATCGGCCTCACGCGCGGGCAGACTTACCGCTACGTCATCTTCCCGCAGGTCGTCCGCCAGCTCATCCCGCCGCTCACCGGCCAGTTTGCCTCGATCATCAAGGACTCCTCCTTGCTGTCGATCATCGCCGTGAACGAATTCACGCTCAACGCGCAGGAAGTCAACGCCTTCACCTACAGCACGCTGGAAAGCTACCTGCCGCTGGCGGTCGGCTATCTGCTGCTGACGCTGCCGATCTCGCTGTTCAGCCGCATTCTGGAGCGGAAATTCCACTATGCGACTTGAGTTTCGTCACATCCGCAAGAACTTCGGGGAAACCCAAGCGCTACGCGACGTCACCTTGTCGCTCCCGGAGGTTCGTTCGCTGGCGATCATCGGCCCGTCCGGCGGCGGCAAGACGACCTTGCTGCGTATCATCGCCGGACTTGAAGTACCGGAATCGGGCAGCCTGAGTATCGACGGCCGTGAGGTCGATTTTGCGGAAGAGCTCCTGCTAGCACACCGTCGCAGCATCGGCACGGTTTTCCAGGCCTACAACCTCTTTCCGCATCTCACCGCACGCGAGAACGTGCTGCTGCCGCTGGTCAAGGTGCATGGCGTTCCGCTCGCCGAAGCGCGCGAAACCGTCGAGTCCTTGTTCGCGCGCTTCCAACTCTCGGCGCACGCCGACCGGCGACCCGCCGAACTCTCCGGCGGCCAGCAGCAGCGCGTCGCCATCGTCCGCGCCATCGCCATCAAACCGCGCTTCCTCGTCTTCGACGAACCCACCTCGGCGCTCGACCCCGAGATGACCGCCGAAGTGCTGGACTTTATCGCCGAACTGCGCGCCGAAGGGCGCGACCTGATCATCGTTACTCACAACATGGGGTTTGCGCGGCAGGTTTCGGATTACTGCGTGTTCATTGCGGAGGGGAAAGCCGTAGAAGAGGGCGCTTCTGCGGACGTATTCAGCCGGCCGCGGACGTTGGAACTGGATGGCTTTTTGGCGAAGGTGTTGCGGTATTGAGCCAATTACCGTATCGCATCGCCAGCACGCATGCGCCGGGTCTGTTCGCGCCGCCCGTACTCGCCCCGGCTTTCGGTACAGACCTTGATCTGTTCCGCCAAGGCAACCGGCGCGGCACAGGAAATCAAGGCACTGCGATTCTCGAAGATGATTCTTGAACTCCTGTTTTTGATTGCATATCCTTTCAACGAGTTTTGATAAGAAAGGACGCCCATGCGACCGTCGGTTGTGCTTGACATGAAGCGAAGCGCAGTGCGTGAAGCGGTAGGCCGCTTTCGCACGGCGAATCCTCGCGTCTTCGGTTCGGTACTGCATGGCACTGATCGAGATGGCAGCGACCTCGATCTTTTGGTTGATGCGCTGCCCGGTGCCACCTTGTTGGACTTGGGAGATCTGGAAGACGAACTGAAATCGCTGCTCGGCGTTGACGTCGATTTACTGACGCCCGGAGACCTGCCGCCGAAGTTCCGGGCCAAGGTGCTCGCTGAGGCGCAACCGGTATGAGCGAAAACTACCGACTACCCGATTACCTCGACCATATACAGGAAGCAGCAGCCGAAGCATGCAGCTTCGTGGAAGGGTTGGACAAGGACGACTTCCTGGCCGACAGGCGCACCCAGAAAGCCGTCATCATGAGCTTCATCATCATCGGCGAGGCCGCCACGAAGGTGATGGACAGCTACGCCGAGTTCACCGAGGCACACGCCGAAGTGCCGTGGCGCAGTATGCGCAACATGCGTAACCGCATGGCCCACGGTTATTTCGACATTAGCCTCGACGTGGTATGGGCGACGGTACAAGAATGGTTGCCAGCGTTGCTCAAGCAACTTCCCGCCGTTCGTCAGGATGCTGACCACACGGAAAATTCAGCGAGAAAAGACTGATTTGGCGGTTCAGGTAGCGCCAAAGACTGGCTTTCCCGCAGGTAATGCTGCCTCTATTCAGGGCAACGTCGGTGCCGATTCCTCGGCCGTTGCTGGCGAGCAGAACCACAGTTTGTTGCCTTCGCTGTCCAGAAAGCTGCCGACGTAGAAGTCTCCGTAAACCTGTACTTCGTTGGCGATTGTGATGCCACGGGCGCGCAACGCTTCCTGGGTTGCCGGGGCGTGGTCGGTGGCTAGCGTCACACGCGGATTAGGCAGGTCGGTCGGGGTTGCCCAGTCGGGTTTGAGCATCAGGATCACTTGGCCGAGCCACCATCCGACATGTTCGCTTCCCTCGAAAGCGGGTTGAAGGCCCAGTTTCTCCTTGTAGAACCGATTCGCTCGTTCCAGATCGGTCACCGCGACGGCGACGACCTTGACGCGCTGTATGCCCAGCGGCGGCAGAGTTTCACTCATGAACGACCTCCTCATAACGCGCGGCTTCTCGCGATACGCCTATCCGTTGCCAGGCGCGGCTTGACGACGCCAGCTTCAGGTTGACTGCCAGCGTGATGCTGAGCAGCACGGCGGCGCCGGCATTGTGAGCGACGGCAACGGAGAGGGGCAGGAAGAAAAGGACGGCGCTGATTCCGAGCGTGATCTGGGCCAGCAGCGCGACGCCGAGGAGCATTCCCCAGCGTCGCCAGGCGGGGCTCATCAGCAGTCTCGCGGCCAGACTTCCGGCTACCAGCGTGACGACGAGTGCGCCTAGCCGGTGCGTCCAGTGGATGGCGGTCAGGGCGGCGTAGGAAAGTGGCTCGCCGTCGGCCGTTTGGCCCAGTTCGCGGACGATGCGATAGGCGTGTGAAAAGTCCATCTCCGGGAGCCAGACGCCGTTGCAGGTCGGGAAGTCGGTGCAGGCCAGCGCGGCATAATTGGTACTGACCCAGCCGCCGAGGGCGATCTGCACGATGACGGTGAGCAGGGCCAGGGCGGCGTGGGTGCGGATCGATGGTGTTGATGTACCCCGAAGGTATGCTGGTTCTTCGTTGCCGTGCCTGCTCTCCGACACTGGATACCGGTCTGCGGCGGTATGACTGGAATCTGCTGACGAGTGCAGTAGCCACAGGAGCAGTGCCAGCGTCGTCATTCCGCCGAGCAGGTGCGCGGTGACCACGGCGGGTTTCAGTAGCAAGGTCACCGTCCACATGCCGAGCAGAGCCTGAAAAAAGACGACGCCGACCAGCGCAATGGGCAGCGCAGGCGATTGCTTGAGTGCGCTGCCATGCTTCCAGGCGAGAAAGGCAATCGCAGCGATCAGCAAGCCGAGTGTGCCGGCGAGGTAGCGGTGTGCCATTTCCGTCCACGCCTTGGCGACGACGACTGGGCTTTCGGGGAAGTGCTGTTCGGCTTTGGCCAGTTCGTGCGGCGCATCGGGGACGCCGAGCAGGTGGCCGTAGCAGCCCGGCCAGTCGGGGCAACCGAGTCCGGCATCCTTGAGGCGGACGTAGGCGCCGAGCGCGATCACGCCGAGGGCGAGGATCGTGGCGATCAGGACCAGCGGCCGAAAGAAGCGCATCACCGCACGTGGCTAAAGGAAGTGATCGGCGACCAGCGCCGCGAAAATGAGCGTCAGGTAGATGATCGACCAGCGGAAGGTGCGCCGGGCGAGGTCGTCACTGTAGTTCCGCCAGAGCCGAAAAGTGTAGGCGGCGAACACGGCGTCGAGCACGAGCGCGGCGATGAGATAGCCCATGCCGCTCATCCCGATGGCGTAGGGAAGGATCGACGCGCAGGTCAGCAATCCCACATAGATGAGGCTTTGGCGGCAGGTGAATTCAATGCCGTGCGTCACCGGCAGCATCGGCAGGCCGGCCTTGGCGTAGTCGTCGCGCCGGTAGCAGGCGAGCGCCCAGAAGTGGGGCGGCGTCCACAGGAAGATAATGAGGAAGAGCACCAGCGCTTCCGGCGCGACCTGGCCGGTCATCGCCGTCCAGCCGAGCAGCGGCGGCATGGCGCCCGATGCGCCGCCGATCACGATGTTCATCGGTGTCGCCGGCTTGAGCAGGAGCGTGTAGATCACGGCGTAGCCGACAAAGGTCGCCAGCGTCAGCCACATGGTCAGCGGATTGACAAGCGCATGGAGAATCCACAAACCGCTGCCGCCGACGAGCAGGGCGAGCAACAGCGTTTCGGCGGGCGATGACGTGCCGCGCGCGGTGCCGCGCCAGCGCGTGCGCGCCATCAGGGCGTCGACCGTTCGTTCGACCAGACAGTTGATCGCTGCCGCCGCGCCGGCGACCAGCGCGATGCCGAGCGAGGCCACGAGGAATAGTCGCAGCGGTGGGAACCCGGGCGAAGCGAGGAACATGCCGATCATCGCGGTGAACACGATCAGGGTGTTGACGCGCGGTTTGCATAGCGCGAAGAAGTCGGCGAGGCGTTGCCCGAAATGGCGCGGAACGATGTTCGCAATCGTCTGGCTGGTCTCATTGACCTGATCTACAGCCTGATCCCGTGCAGTGGCAGACATGGCGTGCCCTCCAGAAGATGGTCAGTGAATCCAGGAATACTTCAACAGCCGTTCAAGATCCTTGTGCACGCCGCGCATTTCCGCAGCCTCGTCGTAGCGCATGATGATGTTGCCTAGGGGGTCGGCGATGAGCAGACCTTGCCCGGTGTTTTCGAGCGCGCTTTCCCAGGCAGTTGCCGCTTCGGGATTGAGCTTTGCTACGAGCAGATCGGGAAACGCTTGCCACAAATCTGCGAGTGGCGGACTGCCTTCCGTGCTGATGAGAACCCGCCGCAGCCGGCTTTGTTCCTTGTTGAGCGCCAGGTGAACCTGACTCATCTGCTGCAAGGATTCGCGGCAGGAAGCGCCGCAACTGCCTTCGATGGGCAGCATCAGCAGCCATTTGCCGCGCAGCTCGGCGGTGGGTAGCGGGGGGCAGTCGGCCTGAAGAAGTCCCGCTTCCGGCATCGGGCGCGGCGGCTGGATCAAGTCGCCGTGATTGCCGAACTTCTCGGGGCGCCAGCCGGAAAAGTAGAGGCTGGTGCCGACCACGAAGGGAAGAACGAAAGTGGCGACGAGTAGCGCCAGCGTATAACGCGCCGGCCGGGAGGCCGGATTGGAGGCGGGGAGCGCGTCCGGCATGGAAGATATCGTCTGCATGGCGTCGATCATCCTTGCTGTGTCTTGCGAGGGCTGCGGCGGAAGCTGAGCACCAGCCACAGCGCGAAGGTGGTTGCGGCGAACGCCCACCACTGGAGCGCGTAGCCGACATTGACGAAACGCCGTTCGTCAGGACGGCGCCATTCGCGGACGAAACCGCCGCCCGCGTCGCCCACCGCGCCCTGCGGGTCGAACTGGAGAACGACCGGTTGAATCGGGAAGTCGACCGCCTTGCCGTAGCGCTCAAGATCGAGGTTCTGCCAGATGCTCTGCCATTCCTGGTTGCCGTTCTCGCTGGCCGATCCGAGGCTGAAGAAAAGCGCCGGCGGAACGATGGCCATGCCGCCGAGCTGGACGATGCCGGCAGGCGTTTCGATCAAAGGTACCTGCTGACGGTCGCCCGGCGCCGGTATCCAGCCGCGGTTGACGAGCAGGCGAATATCGCTGCCTTCGATCCTTAGTGGCGTGACAACGTGATAGCCGGCCTGCCCGTTGTGCGTGCGATTGTCGATCAGAATCTGGAATTGCGGTTCGTAGTAGCCCTGCGCGACAACTTTCCGGTAGCTCAGTGTTTCCGGGGCAACAAGGGTCGGGGGAATCGCGAGCGACGATTGCGCGCCGCGCGAATCGAGTTGCTGTTGCCGCTCCGCCTTGAGCGCCGCTTTGTTCCATTGCCAGTTCCCCGCAGCGAGAAAGAGTGCAATGAGGAGCGCTGCCGCCAGCGTCGGCCACAGGGCAGGGCGGAACGAACGCCGGGACTGGGTGCCAGATGCTGCTGATGCGCCCGTTTCTGCTGTCGAGGGGCGCGCATAATCCACGCCTCCATAGGCGTTCTCTGCGGCGGAGCCCTCAATGTTCAAGCTCATCATCGTCCTCATGTTGCTTGCCGTGATCGGGAGCCTGTTCTCCGGGCTTTTCTTTCTCGTTCGAGATCACGGCGCGAATGACCGGGCCGTAAAGGCGCTGACGCTGCGCATTGCGCTGTCGGTCGCGATCTTCGCCCTCCTGCTGCTCGGCTATCGCTTCGGGGTGATCCCCGGCTACGTCGCTTGACGACGGGCGCCGCAGGCGCTTGATCCGCCACAGGGGCGAACTCATGGCTCCACCCGATCGGTTGCCGCCAGTTTTTCATCGGAAAGACTGAAGAAGGCGTAGGAAAGCGTGATCGTGCGGACGTCGCGATCGAGCTCGGGCTTGACGATGAAGGTCAGCGGCAGTTCCTTCGTCTCACCGGGGGCGAGGGTTTGCTGGCGGAAGCAGAAGCAGTCGAGCTTCTCGAAGTTGAGCGCGGCCTGTCCCGGCGAAACGCTGGGAACGGCCTGGCCGACGATTGGCTTATCGGAGAGATTGCGCACGCGGTAGCGCGCCTGATGCAGTTCGCCAGGATGCAGATCGAGGCGGGAGAGGACGGGCTCCACCTCCCACGCCAGGCCGGGCATCACGGTACCGGTGAATTCGACCGTGACGACGCGCTGCAAGTCGATCGGCGACGCCGTTCTCATCTCCGTGCTGATGCCGCCGAGGCCGACACTCTTCCCGTTGAGCCCGGTGAGCTTGCAGAACACATCGTACAAGGGCACCAGCGCGAAGCCGAAGGCGAACGAGAGGGCGACGATGAGCAGCAGCTTCCAGACCAGCTTGCGATGGCTTTGCACCGGCATTGGGGGAAGGGCGGACGTGGCCATCGCGGTCTCGGCGCTACAGCCAATAGACGAAAACGAAGAGCAGCAGCCAGACGACGTCGACGAAATGCCAGTACCACGCGACGGCCTCGAAGGCGAAATGCCGCTCGACGGTGAAATGCCCGGCCAGCGAGCGCAGGAATACGACGATCAACATGAGCGTGCCGAGCATGACGTGGAAGCCATGAAAGCCGGTCAGCATGTAGAACGTGGCGCCGTAGATTCCGTCGCGGATGCTGAATGCGGCTTCGGCATACTCGTAAATTTGGAAGCCGATGAACACGATGCCCAGGGCGATGGTCAGCGCCAACCCCAGCTTGAGTTGAGACTGGTTGTTCTTGACGAGTCCCCAGTGCGCCCAGGCGATCGTCGCGCCGGAACTGAGCAGGATCAGCGTATTGAGCGCTGGAATGCCCCAGGCGTGCACCGGCGTCAGCACCGTGTCGACGCCGGGGCCGGCCGTCGGCCAGCCGGCGGAGAACCCCGGCCACAACAGCTCGGCATCCGCCAGCATCGGCACGGCGAGATTCCGGGCGTAGAAGAGCGCGCCGAAGAAACCGGCAAAGAACATCACTTCCGAGAAAATGAACCACACCATCCCCCAGCGGAAAGAGCGGTCGACCTGTCGGTCGTACTTGCCGGAAAGACTCTCGCGGATGACGTTGCCGAACCAGCCGAAGAGCATGACCAGCAGGATTCCCGCGCCAAGCGCCGTGATGTAGGTGCCGGCCGACATCTTGTTGAGCACGAGGACAAAACCCGTTGCCAGCGTGAGCAGCGCGATCGAACCGACGAGCGGCCAGATGGAAGGCGGCGGGACGTAGTAGACCTCCGGGGTTTCAGGATGAGGATGCGTATGTGCCTGCATGGCGCTTCCCCCTTCGTCTATCGGACCTGCGGTGGAACAACGAACGAGTGGTACGGCGCCGGCGAGGACAGCGTCCATTCGAGCGTATCGGCGCCTTCCCAGGGCTTGTCGCCGGCCGGTTCGCCGCCGCGCACGCACTTGATGACGATGTACAGCCAGAGCAACTGGCTGGCGCCGAGCAGGAATCCGCCAAGGCTGGAGATCATGTTGAACTCCGCGAACTGCAGCGCGTAGTCGGGAATCCGGCGCGGCATGCCGGCGAGGCCGAGGAAGTGCATCGGGAAGAAGGTGATGTTGAAGGCGATGGCGGTCAGCCAGAAGTGGATCTTCCCCAGCGTCTCGTCGTACATGTGGCCCGTCCACTTCGGCAGCCAGTAGTAGATGCCACCCATGATCGCCATCGCCGAACCCGAGAACAGCACGTAGTGGAAGTGCGCCACGACGTAGTAAGTGTCCTGCAACTGGATGTCGACCGGCACCAGCGACAGCACGAGCCCGCTGAAACCGCCGATGGTGAACAGGAGCACAAACGCCAGCGAGAACAGCATCGGCGTTTCAAAGGAAATCGAGCCGCGCCACAGCGTCGCCACCCAGTTGAAGACCTTCACGCCGGTCGGGATGGCGATGAGCATCGTCGTATACATGAAGAAGAGCTGCCCGCCAACCGGCATGCCGGTGGTGAACATGTGGTGTGCCCAGACGATGAACGAGAGGAAGGCAATCGAGGCGACGGCATAGACCATCGAGACGTACCCAAACAGCGGTTTGCGCGCGAAAGCCGGGATGATCGTCGAGACGATGCCGAAGGCCGGCAGGATCATGATGTAAACCTCGGGGTGTCCGAAGAACCAGAAGATGTGCTGGAACATCACCGGATCGCCCCCGCCGGCCGCGTTGAAGAAGTGCGTTCCGAAGTGCCGGTCGGTGAGCAGCATGGTGATCGCGGTGGCCAGTACAGGCATCACGGCGACGAGCAGGAAGGCGGTGATCAGCCAGGTCCACACGAATATCGGCAGCTTCATCATCGTCATGCCCGGCGCGCGTAGGTTGAGGATGGTGACGATGATGTTGATCGCACCCATGATCGACGAGATGCCCATGATGTGGATGGCGAGAATCGAGATGTCGTAGGCGATGCCGCCCTGGATGTAGAGCGGCGGATACATCGTCCAGCCGCCGGAGATCGCGCCGCCGGGAACGAAGAAGGTGGAGATGAGCAGCAGGCCGGCTGCCGGCAACAGCCAGAAGCTCCAGTTGTTGAGGCGCGGGAAGGCCATGTCGGAAGCGCCGATCATCAGCGGCACCTGCCAGTTGGCGAAACCGACGAGCGAGGGCATGATCGCGCCGAAGATCATGATCAGCCCGTGCATCGTCGTCAGCTGATTGAACACCGCCGGCTGGAATAGTTGCAGGCCCGGCTGGAAGAGCTCGGCGCGGATCAGCATCGCTAGCGCCCCGGCAAAGAAGAACATGAACAGCGAAAACCACAGGTACAGCGTGCCGATGTCCTTGTGGTTGGTGCTGGTCAGCCAGCGCGAGATTCCGGATGGCGCGTGGTCATGCTCATGGGCATGTTCCGCGTGTTTCGCT
>JAGNOM010000241.1 GCA_017990155.1 Propionivibrio sp.
TCGCCTTGCACCACCCGCACGCGCGGATCAGAGAAACCAAGCACCGGGACGGCATCGAACAGCACCAGCTGATCGATCTTCTCCTCTTCGCCCTCCGCGTTCTTCAGAACGCCTTTTTGCAACAAACGTTTTGCCAAACGACGGCCTAGAAAGCCGGCGCCCCCCGTGATCAGAACCTTCATGACATCTCCTAAAGACTTGCGAAAAATTCTTCTCGGTACGGCACAGCGCCGAAACTCACGATGTTTGCAGCCATGCTAGCGAATTCGTTCTGATTACGGAATAGAAAAACCGGCAGGAAGGCCGTTGCATGTGGCGTTTTTGCGAACATCGCCGACGGACGAAAAAAATCCCCGTTGCCGGGGATCTTCTTTCGCCGCTACACGGCCAAGCAACAATTCCTTCTACATGCGCGCGATCATCGCGTCGCCGAAAGCGGAGCACGACACCTCGGTCGCACCGTCCATCAGGCGCGCCAGGTCGTAGGTGACGACCTTGTCTGTAATCGCCGCTTCCATCGACTTGATGATCAGGTCAGCCGCCTCTTTCCAGCCGAGGTGGCGCAGCATCATTTCGGCCGAAAGGATCAGCGAGCCCGGATTGACTTTGTCCTGACCGGCGTACTTCGGTGCGGTGCCGTGCGTCGCTTCGAAGCAGGCATAGAGGTCTGAAATGTTCGCTCCCGGCGCGATGCCGATGCCGCCGACCTGCGCCGCCAGCGCATCGGAGATGTAATCGCCGTTGAGGTTGAGCGTGGCGATTACGTCGTACTCGGCCGGACGCAGCAGAATCTGCTGCAGGAAGGCGTCGGCGATGACGTCCTTGATGATGATGCCGTTCGGCAGCTTGAGCCACGGTCCGCCGTCGATCTCGACGCCGCCAAACTCGTTCTTCGCCAGTGCGTAGGCCCAATCGCGGAATCCACCTTCGGTGAATTTCATGATGTTGCCCTTGTGCACGATCGTCACCGACTTGCGATTGTTGGCGATCGCGTATTTGATCGCGGCACGCACCAGGCGCTCGGTACCGTCCTTCGATACCGGCTTGATGCCGATCGACGAGGTCTCCGGGAAACGGATCTTCTTGACGCCCATCTCCTCCTGCAGGAACTTCACGATTTTCTTGCACGCATCGGTGCCTGCCTGCCACTCGACGCCGGCGTAGATGTCCTCGGTGTTCTCGCGGAAGATGACCATGTTGGTCCTTTCCGGGTTCTTCAGCGGCGACGGCACGCCCTTGAAGTACTGCACCGGACGGACGCACTGGTAGAGGTCGAGTTCCTGCCGCAAAGCAACGTTCAGCGAGCGGATGCCGCCACCGACCGGCGTCGTCATCGGCCCCTTGATCGACACCGAGTATTCCTTGAGTGTCTCCAGTGTTTCAGTCGACAGCCACACATCGGCGCCGTACACCTTGGTCGACTTCTCACCGGCGTAGACTTCCATCCAGTGAATCTTCTTCTGGCCGCCGTAAGCCTTGGCCACCGCCGCGTCGACGACCTTGATCATCACCGGCGTGATATCGACACCGATGCCATCACCTTCGATGAACGGAATAATCGGGTTATCAGGAATTGTTTGACCCGGGACGATTTTTTGGCCGCCCTGCGGAACCTTGATCAGACTGTCGCTCATATCTACTCCATGTAGGTGATTTGGTTATATCCTAGTCGCGCACCAGCAATAGTGCTTCGCGAACTTCCCTTGCAGTTGAAAAACCGTGTGTTGCAATACCGCTCAAGTGGCCGCAAGCCCTTCGCTGGCGCCAGGCACCGCCTGCGATTATGGCTGAAACAGCAAGGCATCGCCAGCATGCGACCAATCCTGATTGTCATAGAAAATACGCAAAAAGCTGTAGGCCACCTTTCTGCGCTGAAACCTGCCGGCGGACAAACATGGACATTTCGACAAACTCAAATCCGTTGGCCATGCAAATCGCCAAAGCGATGCTCGAGGGCTTCAACCGTCACTACTCGTCCATCCGGGAGTACGGTCAGCAAGCCAAACTACTGTTTGAGGCCGGCGACTGGAAAGGCGTGCACAACGCAGTCCGCGAACGCATCCCCTCCTATGACATTCGCGCCAACGAAACGGCGCGATACCTTGCCGAAGAATTCGCCACGGTTTCACTTGCCTACGACACCTGGCAGCAAGTCAAACTGTTCTACATCGGCCAGTTGATCAACCACAAACAACCCGAGCTCGCTGAGACATTTTTCAACTCGGTTTGTTCAAGGCTTTTGCACCGGACGTATTTTCATAACGACTATATCTTCGCGCGCCCCGCCGTCTCGACCGAATACATCCTCTCCGACCCGCCCGTGTACTCTAGCTACTACCCGACGCGACGCGGACTTCGGCAGACGATCAAGCAGATCGTCATCGACTTTGACTGGCAACGTCCCTTCGAGGATCTCGACCGCGATGTTGACTACGTCATGCGCACGGTTGAGCGCTTCATGGGTGGCTGGCCGAAAGCCGAAGCCAATGTCCAGATTCAGGTTCTCTATTCGGCCTTTTATCGGAACAAGGGCGCTTACATTTTCGGCAAGGCGATCAACGGCACCGTCGAAACTCCCTTTGCCATTCCGGTCCTCCACACGCCCGACGGCAAACTATTCCTTGATACGATCCTCCTCGAATCCCCGCGCATCGTCCTGCTCTTTTCGCTATCGCGCGCCTACTTCATGGTCGATATGGAGGTTCCATCCGGCTACGTTCAGTTCCTGCTCAGCATCCTGCCAAACAAGCCGCGTTCGGAAATCTACACGATGCTCGGCCTCGGCAAGCAGGGCAAGACGATGTTCTTCCGTGACCTGATGACGCATTTGCGACACTCGGACGACCAGTTCATCATCGCGCCCGGCGTACGCGGGATGGTCATGCTGGTGTTCACGCTGCCGTCTTATCCGTACGTCTTCAAGATCATCAAGGACGTCTTCGCCGCCACGAAGGAAGTCGACCACGAAACGGTCAAGGCCAAGTATCTGCTCGTCAAGCAGGTGGATCGTGTCGGTCGGATGGCCGACACGCTGGAGTTTTCGCTCGTCGCCCTGCCGAAGAAGCGATTCTCGGATGAACTGCTCGATGCCCTGAGGACTCACGTGCCGTCTCTGCTTGAAGAGGACGGTGACGACCTGATCATCAGGCACCTGTACATCGAACGCCGGATGACACCGCTTAACCTCTACCTCGACTCGGCCACCCCGGAGCAGATCGACCACGCCGTTTTCGAGTATGGAAATGCGATTCGTGAACTGGCCAGCGCCAATATCTTCCCCGGCGACATGCTGTGGAAGAACTTCGGCGTCACCAGCTACAACCGCGTCGTCTTCTATGACTACGATGAGATTGAGTACATGACCGACTGCAACTTCCGCGTCATCCCGGAAGCGCCCTACCCGGAAATGGAGATGGCAGGCGAGCCCTGGTATTCAGTCGCGCGAAACGACGTATTTCCCGAGGAGTTCGCTTCCTTCCTGCTCGGATCACCCAAGGTCCGCGAAGCATTTCTCAAATACCATCGCTACCTGCTGGATGCCGGCTTCTGGAAAGAAGCCCAGGAGAAGATTCGCGCCGGCCACGTCGTTGACTTCTTTCCCTACGCCGAGGAATTGCGCTTCTGCAACGCATTCAAGGCCGCAGAATCTCCGTGAGCCTGAAGCCTCTGAAATGGGGACGAAAAAAAACCTCGCTCAGTTTGCGAGGTCTTTTTTCCAGAAACCGGACTTGCCGAATTACTTCAGCTTGGTTTCCTTGTAAGCCACATGCTTGCGGACTTTGGGATCGTACTTCTTGATCTCCATTTTCTCCGGCATGGTCTTCTTGTTCTTGGTCGTGGTGTAGAAGTGACCGGTACCAGCCGTCGATTCGAGCTTGATCTTTTCACGCATGGCGGAAACTCCTTATCAGATCTCGCCGCGTGCGCGCAGATCAGCGAGCACTACGTCGATACCGTTCTTGTCAATGAGACGCAAACCAGCGTTGGACACGCGCAGGCGGACCCAATGGTTCTCGCTTTCCACCCAGAAACGGCGATACTGCAGATTCGGGAGGAAGCGGCGCTTCGTTCTATTGTTGGCATGGGAAACATTGTTCCCTACCATCGGGCCTTTACCCGTTACTTGGCAGACACGCGCCATGATTGTTGCTCCGGTTGATCTTGGGTAGAAAGCCGGCGATTTTATCCTAACAAGCCGGGCCTTTTCAAGCACTTTCTGACAAACTCCGATCTTGCCGCCTACAGCAAACCCCGTTCGGCAAACGACAACGGCGGTGACGAGCCTGCGACAACAAAATGGTCGAGCACCCTGACATCGACCAGCGCCAGTGCCTGCTTGAGTTCGCGCGTCAGATGCTCGTCTGCGGAAGACGGCTCGGCGACACCCGACGGGTGATTGTGCGCCAGAACGACCGCTGCGGCATTGTGCTGAAGCGCCCTTTTCACCACTTCCCGTGGATAGACGCTCGTTTGTGTCAGGCTTCCCCGGAAGAGTTCTTCGCCAGCAATCAGCCGGTTTTGCGCATCGAGCCAGAGCGCATAAAACACCTCGTGTGGCAAGCCTGCGAGATTCAGGCGCAAATAGTCGCGCACAGCACTTGGCGTCGAAAAAGCACTGCGCGCCTTCATCTCTTCCGAAAGCGCGCGCTTGGACATTTCCAGAACAGCCTGGAGCTGTGCGTACTTCGCAGGCCCCATGCCCGGGATGGCCGAAAACGCATCGAGCGATGCCGCGAACAGATTGGTCAGACTGCCAAAATGCCGGATCAGTTCGCGCGCCAGATCGACGGCGCTCTTGCCCGGAATTCCGACGCGCAGAAAAATCGCCAGCAGTTCGGCATCGGAAAGCGCGGCGGCGCCCTGTGCCATCAGTCGTTCGCGCGGCCGCTCGTCTTCGGGCCAGTCAGTAATTGCCATGTGGCGATCTCGGTTAAAATC
>JAGNOM010000242.1 GCA_017990155.1 Propionivibrio sp.
ATGACGGCTTCCTCGATGTTCTCCATGCCATGCTCGCCATTCGGCCGGATTCCGGCGGCTTCCAGCCGGCCCCACGGTTCGATGCCGATCTTCGAGCAGAGCACGGTTTCGCAGCCTTCGAGGGCGCGGATCGTTCGGTCGAGTACCGACTCGCCGTCGCCGCAGGTATCGCCGCCGCCACAGTACAAATCGGTCTTGCGGTGCCCGATCAGGCGCGTTCCCGCCTCGCTGGCTTCGTAGATCAGGAATTCCTTGGCGTGGCCGAAGTGCTCGTTGATGACGCCGGAACCCTTGGTGGCGACGGCCATCAACACCGGGCGCCCCTGCGCCGCCTTTGCCGGACGATGCAGCTTGATCACCTGAATCGGCATTGCTGCCGGCGCATGAGCCAGCGCGCGCCGCGCTTCGCGTTCGGCCGACACCTTCTCACGCAAGGCCACACGGCGCGCCATCGCGGCTTCATGATCGATCTGATCGATGTGCATGGCCTCGACCTTTTCCATCGAAAACTCCGCGCCGCGATCCTCACCGAGCAGCCCCACGGCGTCAGCACGACACTGTCGGCAGTGGCGCATCATGTTCATGTCGCCCTCGCAGGCGTCCTGCAGCGCCTTCAGCTCGTCGGCAGTCGGGCTGCGTTGCCCCATGAGGCCGAAGAACGTCCCATGCTCGGCCTCGGCAATCAGCGGCATCACGTTGTGCAGGAAAGCGCCCTTGGCCTTGACGACGCGCGAGACTTCCTTCAGGTGCTCGTCATTGACGCCGGGGATCAGCACCGAATTGACTTTGACCAGGATGCCGCGCGCGACCAGCATTTCCAGCCCCTTCTGCTGCTGCGCGATCAGGATTTCGGACGCCGCACGGCCGCGAATACGCCGGTTCTTCCAGAAGATCCACGGATAGATCTTGGCGCCGACATCGGGATCGACGCAGTTGATGGTGATCGTCACGTGCTCGATGTTGTGCTTCGCCAGCTCGTCGATGTGCTCGGCCAAGGCCAGCCCGTTGGTCGAAACGCACAGCTTGATGTCCGGCGCCTTCGCAGCCAGCCCGCGAAAGGTGGCGAAGGTACGCGCCGGGTTGGCCAGCGGATCGCCGGGCCCGGCGATGCCCAGCACCGACATCTGCGGGATCGCCGCCGCGACGGCCAGCGTCTTCTTCACCGCCTGTTCCGGCGTCAGCAGCTCGGACACCACGCCGGGGCGCGATTCGTTGGAGCAGTCGTACTTGCGATTGCAATAGTTGCACTGGATGTTGCACGCCGGCGCCACCGCCGCGTGCATGCGCGCGAAGTAGTGATGCGCCGCCTCGGAATAGCACGGGTGGTCCTGCACCTTGCGCCGGATTTCCTCGGGCAGGCCATCGGACGGGTCTGCGCCCATTCCACAGCCAGTGCTACTGCAACCGGAAGCCGGAGGCGACGAATGCGGACTATCGATCACGGGCAGATTCACGGCGTTCTCCGCAAAGTGGGTTTGCCATCCACTATGCAATGCCTGTGCCACGCGCATGACCTTCACCCAAGCATATGATTAAACGTAGATTTGTCCGAGACGAGATACCGCATGGTGCGTCCGCAATGTCGCGAAGCAGACAACGCCGTCGTTTCCTGCGTGTGGCGAAAACGACAGAACGAGGCACGGCCTGAATGCACATTCCAGGTGCGTAGCGATACAAAAAAGTATCAATCGTCGCCTTCCTTATTGGTTGAGAAGCCTTCCTTCGATCTCTACAGTCGCGTGAATAAATAAACGGGGCGGTTGCGCAGGACTAGCGAAACCCAAACCGTCGGCAGCATCGCCTGGCACACCGCCGGGTGGAGGGCTCAGGGTAACCATTCCTTTTGCGAACACATGAGACGTCGTTGCGCCGTGCGTTGGCGGACGTTTCAGCGGTACTTCACAACCCACGTTACGGATGGACGAATAACTATGAAAAACCTCACCATCGCGCACCGCATCCTCATGATGATCGGCGTTTCCGTTCTTTCCCTGCTGCTGGTTGGTTTTGTCGGCCTGTTTGTCGCCAACAAGGGAACTGAGAGCATCCGGCAGATCAACGAAGGCGCTCAACCACGAATCCAGGCGCTGGGCGAAGTCCGCCAGATCTTCATGGAGTCGCGGATCAACATCTACGCGCTCTTCCTCAACACCGACCAGATGGAAATGGACTCGCTTGAACAGCGGCTCGGCGGGAGCATCGGCGAGATCGACATGAAGCTGAAGAACTACGAGAAGCTGATCGCCGGCGACGAAGACAAGAAACTGCTCGACGCCGACATCGCCAACGTCAAGGCTTTCATGGACTATTTCAGCAATGAAATCATGCCGTTGTTGCGCGACGGAGAAAACGAGAAGGCGCGCGATCTGCTGATGTCCAAGCTCGCGCCGCTCGGCTACAACACGCTCAAGGGCTTCAACACCCACATGGAGCACAACACCAAGCTATCCGCCGAATCGACCAGCCAGGCCGTCGCGGCGGCCGTCAAGGGCCGGATCGTGTCAATCGGCGCGATGGCGCTCGGCTTTGTCGCCGTCGGCGCGCTGGGCTTTTTCCTGCTGACCAACATCCGCGCCTCGCTGCGCCAGATCCAGTCGATGGTCAATCGTATCGAGACCGATCTCGACTTTACGGTGCGTGTCAACGTCAAGAAACACGACGAAATCGGGCAGACGACCTCCGCGCTGAACCGCCTGCTCGACAAGCTCCAGGACAACCTGAACTCGATCGCGGCCGGCGCGCAGTCCGTCGCTGCGGCGGCGAACGAGATGTCGTCGACCTCGACGCACGTTGCGACCGCTTCAACGCAGCAGAGCGAAGCGGCGTCCGACATGGCGGCGACGGTCGAAGAAATGACGGTGAGCATCAATCACGTCGCCGACCGCTCGCTGGAGGCCAACCGCATTTCAAGCGAATCCGGCCGGCTCGCGAGTTCCGGCGAAGAAGTCATCGGCCACACGGTCGAGGACATGAACGAGATCGCCAGCACAGTCAATGAAGCGGCCGCACTCATCCAGCAACTGGAAGCGAACAGCCAGCAAATCTCGAACGTCGTCGCCGTCATCCGCGACGTCGCCGACCAGACCAACCTGCTGGCGCTCAACGCGGCGATCGAAGCGGCGCGCGCTGGCGAACAGGGGCGCGGCTTTGCCGTCGTCGCCGACGAGGTGCGCAAGCTGGCCGAGCGAACCTCGACCTCGACCAAGGAAATCTCCAGCACCATCGACACCATGCGCGCGAGCGCCAGCAATGCCGTCGACAGCATGCAGGGCGTGGTCAGCCGCGTCGCACTTGGCGTCGAGCGCGCGCAGGAAGCCAACACGTCGATCAAGCAGATCGGCGAAGGCAGCCGCAACGCGGTGCACATGGTCGAAGAAATCACCGAGGCCATCCGCGAGCAAGGCACGGCGACCAACAACATCGCCATGCAGGTCGAGCGCATCGCCCAGATGTCCGAGGAAAGCAGCGCCGCCGCGGCCAACAGTGCGCAGGCGGCGCAGGATCTCGACCGGCTGGCCGGCGACATGCAGCGCATCGTCAGTGCCTATCGGCTTTGATCGGGTGCTGCGCATGCAACGATCTTTCGTCTCCATTCGCCGCGCCGCCGTCTTCGCCACGCTGCTTTCGTGCTTTTCCGGCCTTTCTCACGCCACCAGCACGCTCCAGAAAATCGCGGAGACCGGCACCATCGCCATCGGCTACGACATCTCGTCGCCGTTTTCATTTACCGACGGAGTGAACGCGCAACCCATCGGCTACACCATCGATATCTGCTTGAAGGTCGTCGAAGCGATCAAGCGGGAACTGCGGCAACCGGGGCTGACGGTCAGTTTCGTACAGGTGCCCACGGCCGAGCGCATCGCCGGGCTGAAGTCCGGGAAGTACGACCTCGAATGCGGCTCGGCACCCAACACCGCCGAAGCGCGCGAACACGTGGCGTTCACGGTCCCAACTTACATCGCCGGCGCCCGCATCCTGAAAGCCAAGGGAGCGCCGATCGAGAAACTCGTCGACATCCAAGGAAAGACCGTCGTCACCACCGAGGGCACCAACAGCGAGCAGTTGATCCGCGACAAGAAGTACCAGTTGTCGCTGCAGACCAATCTGGTACTCGGCAAGGGCCATCGCGAATCGTTCGCGCTGCTCGAATCCGGCAAAGCCGACGCCTTCATCATGGACGACATCGTCTTGAGCGCGCTGCTCGCCGAGTCGAAAACCCCCGAGAAGTTCGCCATGTCGAAGGATCTGCTCACCATCGAACCGCTGGCGATCATGATGCGCAAGGACGATCCGTCGTTCAAGCAACTGGTCGACGCCGAGATCACCCGCGTCATCGTCAAGGGCGAGATCTCGCGCCTCTATCGGAAATGGTTCGAGTCGCCGATTCCGCCCAATCAGGTCAACCTCAAACTGCCGATGAACTATCTGCTGTGGGACTTTTTCCGTAACCCGACGGACTTCGTACCGGGCTGACCGGGCGTAGACCTTCCGGAACGCGCACCCCTCACCCGCCGCTCAAGGCCTGCACGATCAGGAGTTCGCCATCGTCGCGCAGCGCCTGCGAAAGTTCGAGAACCATCTCGCTGTCGAAAAACATCCGCATGTGGCGACGAATATTCCCTTGCTCGTCGACCATGCGGAAGCGGATTCCGGGATAGCGCGCTTCGAGATCGTCGATCACGTCGCCCACCGTTGCCCCCGCCGCTTCGACCCAATTCTGGCCGGTATACGACAGCAAAGCGCCGGGAATCAGCACTCTCACGGCGTGCCTTGGGCGATTTCAGCCACCTCGACGGCGTAGATCTCCGGCAGGTGCCGCACCAGACATTGCCAATGCCGGCCTTCGCTGCGACTCATCCACAGTTCGCCGCTGGTCGTACCGAAATAGAGCCCCACGCGCTC
>JAGNOM010000243.1 GCA_017990155.1 Propionivibrio sp.
CTAGTTGGGAGACTGGGTCGCGAAGGAGATATGCGGATAGCCGGCCGTCTGCGCCGCCTGCATGATGTCAACGACGCTCTGATGCGTTGCCTTGGCGTCGGCGTTGATGACAATCACCGGATCCGGACGATCGCCCGCTGCACGGCGGAGCGCCTCGCTAATGGCTTTCACATCGGCCGCAACCAGCGGCACCTTGTTGATCAGCACCTGCCCACTGGCGGTAATCGCCACGCTGACCTCATTCGGCTGCTCGGCCTGATTACCGGCATCGGCCGTCGGCAAGTTGATTTCCAGCCCGGAGAACTTGGCATAGGTTGTCGTCAGCATCAGGAAGATGATGATGACCAGCAAGACATCGATCAGTGGAATCAGGTTGATTTCGGGTTCGTCATGGCCGCGACCGCGCTGGAAATTCATGGAGCGCCCCTCAAGCCTTGCGCTCGCCGTGCAAAACCTCGACCAGTCGAACGGCTTGTTGTTGCATCTCGAGAACGAGGCCATTGACCAGCGCCCGGAAATGGCGCCAGAAAATCATCCCGGGAATTGCAATGATCAAACCAAACCCGGTGTTGTAGAGCGCGACCGAGATGCCATGAGCCAGCTGCTGCGGATCGGTCCCCGTCGGCGACTGCGAGCCGAAAATCTCGATCATGCCGACCACCGTGCCGAGCAGCCCCATGAGCGGACTGATCGAGGCAATCGTTCCCAGCGTCGTGAGATAGCGCTCAAGCTCGTGCGCAACCGCGCCGCCGACCTCTTCGATCGACTCGCGCATGATCTCGCGCGTGCTGCCGACATTGCGCAGACCGGCCGCCAACACGCGACCCAGCGGCGACTGCGCTTCGAGATTGTTGAGCATCGCTTCATTCACCGCACCTTGCCGATACTCGGCAATGACGCGTTGCAGCAAACCGGTCGGAAGCACCTTGGATCGGCGCAAAGCCACCATCCGCTCGATAATCAGAGCGACCGCGATGATCGACGCAAAAAGCAGAGGCCAAATTGGCCAACCGGCCGCGAGAATGATTGAAAACACGGTGATCCCCGAAAAATCCACAGCGCCGAACTTTAGCCTGTGCCAGCGCAAGCGGCAAGTAGCACACCCCGGCAAGAGACATATTCTTACCCACAAATTCTGTGGATAACTTTGTGGGTATCTATGCAGCACGGAGCTTGAACTCGCCTCGCACCGCAGCCTCTCTGACTACTCAAAAGTCCATAAAAACAGCAAGTCGTTAATATTCAACACTTTAAGACAAGCAACGTCACCAGCCGGATGGCGCCCCCAGCAGAACGCCTGGCGCGCGCAGGGTGTGCATCAATTGACAAGCATGTAAAATCCGTGCATGTCCGGAATTCAAGCTACCGAAGCGTTTTTTCAGCCTCCTGTCATCCCCGTATCCATGCTCAATCGACTGGCGCGAGAAAGGCTCGAAGCCTCGTTCCCGTTGTGCTGGGTCGCCGGAGAAGTCTCCAACCTGACGTTCGCCACCTCCGGGCACGTCTACTTCTCGCTCAAGGACGCTGGCGCGCAGGTCCGCTGCGTGATGTTCCGGAACCGCGCCCAACTGCTCGGCTGGCGCCTGACAAACGGCCAACACATTGAAGCCCGCGTCCTCGTCACGCTGTACGAAGCACGCGGTGACTTTCAGCTGAACGTCGAAGCGGCACGCAAGGCAGGCATCGGCAATCTCTACGAGCAATTCCTTCGCCTCAAGGACAAGCTCGAACGCGAGGGACTCTTCGACGATGCCGCCAAACGTCCCCTGCCAGGCTTTCCGCGCAAAGTCGGCATCATCACCTCCACCCAGGCAGCCGCACTGCGTGATGTATTGACCACGCTCGAACGCCGCTCGCCGCACGTCGGAATCATCGTCTACCCCACGCAGGTTCAAGGCGAAGGTGCGGCGGAACAGATCGCGCGCGCAATCCGGAGCGCCAGCGAGCGACGCGAGTGCGACGCGCTTGTTCTCTGCCGCGGCGGAGGCAGCATCGAGGATCTGTGGTCGTTCAATGACGAAGCCGTCGCCCGAGCCATCCGCGCCAGTTCCATCCCGATCATCAGCGGCATCGGTCACGAAACGGACTTCACCATTGCCGATTTCGCCGCTGACCGGCGAGCACCGACCCCGACCGCAGCAGCGGAAATGGCCGCACCGCAGCAGACGGCGCTGATGACCGCCCTGGCAACGAATCGGCAGGCGCTTTCCCGCATTTTCTGGCGATCTATGGAACAAAAGGCTCAGCAAATCGACTGGCTGTCGCGTCGCTTGCAGCATCCGGCACAACGGATTGAACAACAACGACAAGAGCTCACGAATCTGAGGCGCCGACTCGATCAAGGCTTGGCCCAGAGCTGCCAGCGCGGACGAAATGCGTTATCCAGCCTGAACCGCCGCCTTCTCCTGGCACGCCCCGACACCAGTCAGTTGGCACGTAAGCTCGAAGCACTCAACGCAAGGCTACCCGCCGCTTACCAGAAAACGCTGGCGGAGAAAGCCGGAAATCTGTCGCGACTCGCATCCAGCCTGGAGCATCTGAACCCGAATGCTGTCCTTGATCGTGGCTACAGTATCGTTACCAACTCAACAGGGGCTATTCTGCGAAATACCGCCGCGCTGGAACCAAACGACCGCATCACGGTCTTCTTCCGTACCGGTCGGGCGGATGCCACTGTCACCTCCGTGACGCAAGATGAGGAAAAGTCCGGAAAGTCCCCGACTCACTGAACCGTCAAGAACAACAACCCTTCTATTCAAGGAGCAACAATGGAACATCAACTACCGCAACTCCCGTTCGCCATGGACGCACTGGTTCCACATATGTCCAAAGAGACGTTCGAGTATCACTATGCCAAGCACCATCAAGCCTACGTCACGAACCTGAACAATCTGATCAAGGGCACCGAGTACGAGAATCTGGACCTCGAAGCCATCGTCAAGAAAGCACCGGCCGGCGGCATCTACAACAACTCGGCCCAGGTCTGGAACCACACTTTCTTCTGGAATTGCCTGTCGCCCAACGGCGGCGGTGCGCCGTCCGGCGCATTGGCCGATGCGATCAACACCAAGTGGGGCAGCTTTGACGACTTCAAGAAAGCCTTTCAGACCTCGGCCGTCGGCAACTTCGGCTCCGGCTGGACCTGGCTCGTCAAGAAGGCCGACGGATCGGTCGACATCGTCAACATGGGTGCCGCCGGCACCCCGCTGACCACGGGCGACAAGGCACTACTGTGCGTTGATGTGTGGGAACACGCCTACTACATCGACTACCGCAACCTGCGCCCGAAGTTCGTGGAGAATTTCCTGAATAGCTTGGCAAACTGGAAATTCGCGGAGAAGAACTTCGCAGGATAAGCCAACACTGTTTGTCCGATACGGACAAAAAATTCCAACAAAGCCTCCAATTCGGGAGGCTTTGTTGCTTCAGGGCATGGCATCAAGTGAATGCGACGTCCAGATTGCCGCATCGCATTCACTCCGTACCGCGAAGCGCCTATAGTGCTTGCTTTCGCCGAAAAAACTCCGCTTCGTCCCTGAACGTGCCCACCAACAAACGTCACATCAGGCTGCAGAGGCTTCTGGTCGCTGCTCTCCTGCTCGTACTCCTGCCGGCCGTTGCTGTTCAGGCATGGCTGTCCTACCGTACGGCCAGTCGCTCCTCCGTCGAGTTTCAGGAACAGCTGGCCAGCGAAGTCAGTGCGCGCGTGTTCGACAAGGTGCTGCAGTTCTTTGAGGTTCCGAACCTTGTGGTTCGCTATAACGCCGAACAGTTCCGCGCCGGATCATTGAACACCGCAAAACCGCATGAGATGCAAAACAACTTTCTACTGCAGCTTGGTCCGCAGCCCTTGCTCACGTTCGTTTCAATGGGCAACGCAAACGGCGAATACTACGCCGCAAGCCGCCCGCCCCTGGCCGACGACAGAGCGCTGCGCCTGCTCCAGGCCACCGTGTCAGAGCAACGCGTCATGTCGCTATACCGGGTTAATGCCGGCAATCAGCGAGGTCCGCTCATGTCACGCGGGAATTCGCATTTCGATGCCCGAACCCGCCCATGGTTCAAGGCCGCCCTCGGTTACAACAGTGCGCGCTGGTATCCCGCCTATCGTTACGCGATCGCCGACCCGAACGGTGCCTACGATGCCTTGGGCATCGGCATGGCCGCACCGCTTTATGATGGCACCGGCAACTTCGTCGGCGTAGTAACCGCCGATGTGGCGCTGGTGCAGCTGAGCAGTCTGCTGGCGAGCATCACCAAGGACCTGGGCGGAACGGCGTTTCTTTTTGATGAAGGCGGCGACCTGCTTGCCACTTCGACGCTTGAGCAAGTGTACGAATTGAAGGGCGAAGAGACGGTTCGCATCAAGGCCATCAACAGTCCCAACTCACTGATTCGCACCGCGAGCAAGGTCATCGGTGAGAAGAACGAACCGCGCGGTCGAACCGTCAGAACGGTGAATGGCGAAAGCTATCTGCTCGATTGGTGGCAGTACCCGCTGCCGGATGGTCCGACAATCACGATCGCCAACATGCTGCCGCAAAGCCGGTTCGACGCGCCGTCGCGCGGCCTCTTCGTCAACGTTCTCCTGTTGAGCACGACCATCCTTCTAGTCAGTCTGGTCCTGACCATCTTCGTCAGCAAATGGGTGGCCAGACCGCTCGTGGAACTGGGTGAATGGGCAACCCGGTTGGGTCATGGCGAGTGGCAGGAGGCGCAACACCGCGCCAGCCCGATCAGCGAAGTCGAATCGTTGTCAAACGCCCTGCTCGTCATGGCGGACAACGTGAAGTACCACACCGACAATCTGGAGAAAGAGGTCGCCGCCCGCACCGCCGAACTTGAACTCGCCAACAGCGAACTGGCGAAACGCTCCAATACCGATGGTTTGACCGG
>JAGNOM010000037.1 GCA_017990155.1 Propionivibrio sp.
CACCTACCTGATCTCCCCGTGGATTCGCGTCTGGCACTGGACCAATGCGCTGCTGGTGCTGGTTCTAGGCGTGACCGGGATGAGCCTGCATTTCGCCGATCCGAAACTGCCGCTGGTCGAGTTCTCGCTGGCCGTGCGCATTCACAACATCGCCGGCGTGACGCTGATCGTCGCCTACGCGATCTTCGTCATCGCCAACATCGTCTCCGGCAACTGGTGGCACTTCGTTCCGAAGCCGCCGGGCATCGCGAAGCGGATCTTCGTGCAAGCCAAGTGGTACGCCTTCGGCATCTTCCGTGGCGATCCACACCCGCACGTTCCTTCAGAACAGGAGCATTTCAACGCCTTACAGGCGGTGACCTACTGGAACGTGATGTATCTCCTGATGCCGATCATCATGATCACGGGATTGGTCTACCTGTATCCCGAGTTTGCCCCCGACAAGCTCTTCGGCTTCGACGGCCTGCTGCCGATCGCCCTGCTGCACTACCTGACGGCGGTGGCCATCCTGCTGTTCCTGTTGTCACACATCTATCTCGGCACCACCGGCAAAACCGTCGGGCAGATGTTCAAGATGATGTTCACCGGCTGGCACGAGCACTAGCGTTCCGACTCGTTCCGGTCTTTGTTTTCTGAACCAAGGAGGGGAAAAATGAATTTCATCAAAAGCTCGATCGCACTGGCCATCACCGCAACAATGGCCAGCACCGGCGTCATGGCGCAGGACAAACCGAAGGCCTTCAAGCCGGTTCCGGTCGTCGCGGCCAAGGCTGCGGCCGCACCGAAGCTCGATGGCGTGGCCGACGATGCGGTATGGAAGTCGGCGGCTGTCGCCAGTTTCAAGGCCGTGAAGGGCGCCAATTTCAAGGATGGCAAGGGCGAAACACAGGGCACCGTGCAGGCCGCCTACGTCGGCGACATGCTCTACCTGCTGGTCACCTATGAAGATCCGACGCTCTCGGTGCAGCGCAGCCCGTTCGTGAAGAAAGCCGACGGCACCTGGGAAAAGATGAAGGACCCGGAGGACAAGGGCGGCGACAACAACAAGGTCTATGAAGACAAGATGGCCTTGATCTGGAACATCGACGACAGCATCTTCGGCTTCAACGAGCGCTTCTCGTGCCAGGCCGCCTGCCACGCCGGCGAACCCGGTAAGCCGTACGGCAACAAGTACACCGGTGACGACGGCGAAATCGGCGACATCTGGCACCTGAAATACGTTCGTGGCGGCGTCATCGGCCAGATCGACGACCAATACGTCGACAACACGCCGTTCGACGCGGCCAAGTCGCCGGAAGCCGGACGCAAGTCGGATGCCAAGACCGGTGGCGGTTATGCCGACATCAAGCTGGTCGATGGTAAGCCCGAATTCATGAACAAGGACGCCAAGCCGGCGAACAAGGGCGGTACCTATTGGCTGAAGACTGCGGACAAGGCGCCGTTTGACGACTCCAAGTTCAAACCTGGCGACGAGGTTGCCTCGATCATGATCGAGCCGTTCACTGGCGACCGCGGCGATATCGCTACCGGCGCGAAATGGTCCGACGGCAAGTGGACGATTGAAATCGCCCGCAAGCTGGTCACCGGGTCAAAGACCGACGTCAACTTCGGCGACCTCGCCAAGCCGTATGGCTTTGGCATCGCATTCTTTGACAATGCACAGGTCCGGCACGCGTTCATTCAGGAGCCATTGCACCTTCAATTCAGCAAGTAACCGGCACCGCTCAGCGTGGGCACACGCGGCTATCGCCGCGTGTGCCCGTTTGCATTTTGGAATGAGTAGAACTCCGGATTCCCCCGTTCCCTCGCATCGGATAGAATGCGCCGCTCTTTACCGGCGCATTGAACCAACAACGCCTTCGCGGGTCTTCCTGAACCTTTCGTCTGCAGACCCGGAACGAATACGGGATTCCATCAGCGTGCAACTCACTGAAAACTCGGAAATCAGCTGCCAGCGCATCCGCCTGAGCGGTGTCGTGCAGGGTGTCGGTTTTCGTCCCCTGGTCTGGCGACTCGCCCACGAGCTCAAGCTTTCCGGTTGGGTACGCAACGATTCACAGGGTGTCGAAATCGAGGTTTGCGGTCCGCGCGGAAGTGTCGACCTGCTGCTCAAACGCCTGCATCAGGACGCCCCGCCGCTGGCGCGCATCGACGCCATCACTTCGCGTTTTACCGATTCGGTCGATGTCTCCGACGATTTCTACATCCTCGACAGTCGCGGTGGCCGTGCAGCGACGATGATCGGACAGGATACGAGCATCTGTCGCAACTGCCTCGCCGACATGTTCTCGCCGAACGGCCGGCGCTGGCGTTACGCCTTTACCAACTGCGCCCACTGCGGCCCGCGCTATACGATCTGCCGCGGCCTGCCCTATGACCGCGAACGCACCAGCCTCAAGCCGTTCACGATGTGCAAGAAGTGCGAATCGGAATACCGCAAGCCGGACGATCGCCGCCTGCACGCCGAAGGCAATTGCTGCCCCAAGTGCGGGCCGCAGATGTCGCTGCTCGACGCCAGCGGCGACCCGATCGCTGGCGATGCCGTTGCCAATGCGCTCAACCTGCTTCAGGCCGGCAAGATCGTCGCCATCAAGGGGCCAGGCGGTTTCCATCTGGCGTGCGACGCCAAGAACCCGGACGCCGTTGCCCGCCTGCGGCAGCGCAAGAACCGCAAGTTCAAGCCGTTCTCGGTGATGTTCGCCAATGCGCTGTCGGCGACGACCTACGTCCAGGTCAGCGTTGGAGAACCCGGTCTGCTCAACCTGCCCGAGCGGCCGGTGATCCTGCTGCGCAAGCGTTCAAGTTGCGACCGCGACATGCCGAACGTCGCGCCGGGATTGCCGTGGCTTGGTGTGATGCTGCCCGTGGCGCCGGTGCACTACCTGCTCTTCCATGAAGCCGCCGGCCGTCCGGCGGGTACCGAATGGCTCGACAAAGCCCAGGGCTTTGCGCTGCTGATGACTAGCGGCAATCCGAGCCGCGAACCGCCAGTTACCGACAATATCGAAGCTTTGCAGCGATTGGCGGGCATCGCCGACGCCTTCCTGGTCAATGATCGCGACATCGTCACCGGATGCGACGACAGCATCGCCCTTTCCGGATTGGGCGGCCTGCAGATCATCCGGCGCAGCCGGGGCTACGCGCCACGCTCGATCAAGCTTCCACACGCCGGGCCGCCGATTCTTGCCGTCGGTGGGCAAATGAAGAACGCCGTTTGCGTCACCCGCGGGCAGGAAGCCTTCGTTTCGCAGCACATCGGCGAGCTCTCGAACACGGCCGCGTGCGCCTTCTTCGAGGAAACCATCTTCCATCTGCTCAAGGTCCTCGAAGTCTCGCCAACGCTGATTGCGCACGACCACAACAAGGACTCGTACGCACGGCGCTTTGCCGCTGAGATGGCGCGTCAGCGTGGCATCCCGATGCTTGGCGTACATCACCACCACGCCCATATCGCCGCGGTGCTCGCTGAGCACCATATCAACACGCCGGTCTACTCGCTGGCGCTTGATGGCGGTGAAGTCGCAGCTGATGGCGCCATCTGGGGCGGCGAGTTGCTGAAGGTCGACGGCGCGCATTTCGATCGCCTCGGTCATCTCGTCCCGATGTGCATACCGGGCGACGAGGATGAGTCACGCGTCCCCTGGCGCCTCGCCGGGTGCATCCTGCATGCGCTGGGGCGCACTGATGAAATCGCCGCGCGCTTTCCCGACCAGCCGATGGCGCCGGTACTCGCCGAACAACTCCTGAGCAGCACGAATTGCCGCAGAGCTTCCAGCCTCGGGCGCCTATTCGACGGTGTAGCGAGCCTTCTCGGTATCAACCATGTCACGCAGTTCCGCGGCCAGACCGGGATCCTGCTTGAGGGCAAGGCTGACCATTTCGGTGAAACGCCGCCGCTCGCCGATGGCTGGCGCATCCGGGACGGTGTACTCGATCTGATGCCGCTACTCGCCGTACTAGCCGACGAAACACACCCCGAGCGCGGCGCCGCGCTGTTCCATTCGACGTTGATCGCCGCGCTCACGGACTGGTTGTGCTCGGTCGCGCCGGACGGCAGCACGGTCGCCGCAGGCGGTGGCTGCCTGCAGAATCAGGTCCTGGTGCGCGGGCTGCATAACAGCCTCGGCGCGCGCGGTTTGCACCTCGTTGAGTCGCGTCGTCTGCCGCCGAGTGACGGCGGTCTGGCGCTCGGACAGGCTTGGGTGGCACAGCAATATCTACTCGGCGCGTAGGCAGCGTATCTCGCTGCCGCACGCTCAGCGGGTAACGAAGGTGGGCTTGTAGCCGAGGGCAAGCCGAATCTTTTCCGCGACCTTTTCGGCATCGGAACGATTCGCGTAGGGTCCAAGATGGACGCGATGGACACCGCCACCGTCGTTGACTTCAATCGCCTCGGTCAGCCAGTCGAGTTCACGCGCGAGATGCAGGCGCAGGCTTTCCGCATTGTCGGCGCTGGAGAATGCGCCCAGCTGCAGGAAGAGACCTTTCTGCGGTTGTGCTTGTGCTTGGGCAGCGGTCGGCGCGGGGATATCTTCGGCCGACCCCAGCTTCGCGGCGAACAGGGCGATTTCGTCGGTGCCGGTCGTCGCCGCTGCCGTCGAAACCGGCAGAGGCGGCGGCGAGGGCGGCTTGACCTGCGCGTAGGTCAGAGTCGTTCCCGAAGCATCCGGCACGATCGTCTCGACCTCGACCTCGGCGCTGCCGTTGTTGATGTAGCCGAGACGGTGAGCCGCGGCGTAGGAGAGGTCGATGATGCGGTCGGCGTGGAAGGGGCCGCGGTCGGTGACGCGCACGACGACGCTCTGGCCGTTGCTGACGCGGGTGACGCGAACGTAGGACGGAATCGCCAGCGTCGGATGCGCCGCCGTCATCGAGAACATGTCGTAGGGTTCGCCGATCGACGTCTTCTGCCCGTGGAATTTCTTGCCGTACCAGCTGCCGATGCCGCGCTGCCGCAAAGGCCGCAAGCCGGTGTCAGGCACGTACGACTTGCCGAGCACGACATAGGGCCGGTTGGCGAAGCGGTGCAGCGGTTCGAGGCGCGGCTCGGCATCGGGGATCTGGTCAAGGTTATCGGGAATGTCGTCGCCCGGCCCGTCGTCCTTGTAGTAACCGCCGCCGCGCTTCTGCACGACACCGGGCGTACGCTGCGCTTTTTTCACCGAGTCGGACGTGCCGCCATCGCCGACGCGCGCCGGCTGCCCACCGCACGCGGCGAGCAACACGGGCAACAGCAGCAGCGATCCAAGCAGGCGAGCGTTCATCTCAGACCTTCCGCACACTCACTGCTTCACCAGCATCCGGTGAGCGTTGATGCTCATCAGGATACCCAGGCCAAGAAACAGCGTCACCAGCGCCGTGCCGCCGTAGCTCATGAACGGCAAGGGGACACCGACCACCGGCAGGATGCCGCTGACCATGCCCATATTCACGAAGGCGTAGGTGAAGAAACTGAGCGTGATCGAGCCGCCGAGCACGCGTCCGAAGAGCGTCGAGGCGTTCGCGGAGATCATCAGGCCACGGATGATCAGGAGCAGGTACAGCGCGACCAGGATACTGTTGCCAAGCAGCCCGCGTTCTTCCGAAAAGACGGCGAAGATGAAGTCGGTATGACGTTCGGGGATGAACTCCAGATGCGTCTGTGTCCCCTCAAGCCAGCCCTTCCCGAAACTGCCGCCGGACCCGATGGCGATCGTCGACTGGATGATGTGGTAGCCCGCGCCGAGCGGATCGGTCGTCGGATCGACCAGGGTCATGATCCGCTTGCGCTGGTAGTCGTGCAGGAGATGCCAGGCGAACGGTGCCGCGCCTGCGGCCAGAGCAGCCATACCAAAGATGATCTTCCACGGCAGGCCGGCAAAGAAGATGACGTAAAACCCGGCGGCGCCGACCAGGATCGCCGTCCCCAGGTCGGGCTGTTTGGCGATCAATCCGAAGGGGATCAGCAGCAGGAGTCCGGCCACCGCGAAATGACGAATCTTCATCGCCGCCTCGTACTTGTGGAAGTACCAGGCCAGCATCAAGGGCATGGCGATCTTTAGGATTTCGGACGGCTGAATCCGCGTAAAACCGATCGACAGCCAGCGCCGGGCACCATTGACCTTGATCCCGAAGACGAAGACCAGAACCAGCAGAACGACACCCACGATGTAGAGCGGGACGGCAAAACGCATCAGCTTCTGCGGCGGCACCTGCGCCACCGACCACATCACGGCCACGCCGATCAGCATGTTGACGAACTGACCGGAAGTGCGATCGCTGGCATCGTGCGTCGCGCTGTAGATCGTTGCCAGACCAAACCCCATGATGATCGCCGTGATCAGCATCAGCGGCCCGTCGATTTTCTCGGTGAGTCCGCGCCAGAAGCGGCGTAGCAGTTCCAGAACCAAGATCAGTCCTCCTCTTCCTGCACTTCGACTTCATCTTCCTTCGCCGGACCGTCCGGCGTCTTGCCGAGCAGATAGTAGTCGATCACCATGCGCGCGATCGGTGCCGCTGACTGGGCGCCGAAGCCGCCGTTTTCGACCAGCACGGCGAGCGCGATCTTCGGCTGTTCCGCCGGCGCGAAGGCGATGAACAGGGCGTGGTCGTGCAGGTCCTTCCGCAGCCGGTTGGCCTTGTACTCGCTGCCCCTCAGGCTGAACACCTGGGCCGTCCCGGTCTTGCCGCCGGAAACGTATTCTGCACCGGCAAAGGCGCGCTTGCCGGTTCCTTCGGTGTTGACTCCGACCATGGCTTTCTTGATCGTTTCGATGTGCTCCGGTTTCCACGGCAGCGTGCGGAATGGTTCCGGCTCGATCATCCTCCGCTCACCGGTCTTGCTATCGGTGATGTACTTGACCAGATGCGGCCGATACATCACGCCGTTATTGGCCAGCGCCGCCATCGCCTGAGCCAGCTGGATCGGCGTATACGCGTTGTAGCCCTGGCCGATGCCGATCGAGATCGTCTCGCCGCCAAACCATTTTTGCTGTTCAGGGCGCTTGAAGCGTTTCTTTTTCCACTCAGGCGAGGGCAGTACGCCCTCCGACTCGCCTTCAAGATCAACGCCGGTCTTGCTGCCCAAGCCAATCGACCCCATGAAGCGGGAGATGTTGTCGATTCCCATGTCGTTGGCGAGCGCGTAGTAATACGTATCGCACGACTCGACGATCGACTTGTACATATCGACAAGACCGTGCCCGCCTTTCTTGTCGTCGCGGAAGGTGTGGCCGCCGTAAACAAAGAACCCGGGATCGGCAATCGCCTGCTGCGGCGTGCGCTTGCCGAGTTCGAGCGCGGCGAGCGCCATGAACGGCTTGAAGGTGGAACCCGGCGGATAGGCGCCGTTCAAGGCCCGGTTGACCATCGGGCGATCCGGCGAGTTGTTGAGCAGATCCCAGTCCTCGCTGCGTATCCCGTCGACAAACAGGTTGGGATCAAAGGTCGGCGTCGACACCATGGCCAGGATTCCGCCCGTGGACGGCTCGATCGCCACCAGCGCGCCACGACGGTCGCCAAATGCCTTTTCGGTCATCTCCTGGAGTTTGGTGTCGAGCGTCAAGGTCAGATCGTTGCCGGGAATCGGCGCCGTTCGCGAAAGACTGCGCACGGCGCGCCCACCGGCGTCGATCTCGACTTCCTCGTAACCGGCAACGCCGTGCAGTTGGAACTCGTACTTCTGCTCCAGCCCGGTTTTTCCGATGTGATCCGTCCCCTTATAGTTGGCCGTTTGTTCCTGGGCCTCGATGTTGTCCAGATCCTTCTGGTTGATGCGGTTGATGTAGCCGACGACGTGCGACGCCGACGCGCCGAGCGGGTAGTGCCGGAACAGCCGCGCCTTGACATCCACCCCGGGAAACAGATAACGGTTCGCCGCGAAACGGGCCACCTCTTCGTCGCTCAGGCGCGTGCGGATCGGGATGCTCTCGAAGGACTTGCTCTCTTCAAGCAATTTGCGGAAACGCCGCCGGTCCTTCGGCTGAATGTCGACGTATTTGCTGACTGCATCGATGGTCGCGTCAAGACTCTCCTCAAGCTTTGCCGGCGTGATCTCGAGCGTGAACGCCGAGTAGTTGCGCGCCAGGACGAGACCATTGCGATCTTGGATCACGCCCCGATTCGGTGCGATCGGCACCAGCGAAATCCGGTTGTCCTCCGCGCGAGTAATGTAGTACTCGTGCTGGATGACCTGCAGGAAGACAAAACGCCCGATCAGCAGGCCGAAACCCAAGACCACGACGGCGGCGGCAATCAGGATACGCGAGCGGAAGCGATCGAGATCGCCGTCGCGGGTGTTGAGCGGAACGTATCGACTGCGCACGAGGGGTTCTCTAGATCGGCCGGTTGTCGTCGCGGCTAACCGGTTGGTATTGCGGCAGAAGCAACAAGAACGTGACGGGCCACCAGAAGAAGACAGCGACCAGCGGCCCGATGAAATAGTCCAGTCCGGGCAACGAGGCCCCGGGCATGGCACGCACACCGAATTGCACCAGCTGGACGATCAACAGCAGGGGCAGGATGTGCAGCGCCTGCTGCCCGATCGGAAACCACAGGATGCGGCGCGACAGGTAGGCGGCGACATAGGAGACCAGGACGTAGGCCAGCGCATGCTGTCCCATCAGACTGACATCGGCGACGTCCATCGCCAGTCCGAGCAGGAACCCGGCGCCCATGCCGACACGCCGCGGTTCGCGAATGCTCCAGAAAACCAAAACCAGCGCCACCCAGTCGGGAACCCACGGCCAAGCCGAAGTCGGCAGGAAGTTGAGCACCAGCGCCACCAGCAGGCTGAAGACGATGAACCACGGCCGGACCGGCAGCAGGATGCGCGATGACGAGAATGTAGGTTGCATGATCTATTCCGCTTTCAGCCGTCGCTTCTTCGGTACCGGCTTGGCCGCACCTTTACCCTTGCCAGCGCCGTTTCCGGACTCCGGAAGCAGTTCGGCCGGGATAGCGACCGTCTCCTTCGGATCCATGACCATCACTTCACCAAAGTTCTCGACCCCGGCGATCGGTTCGCAGTAGATGCGCGCAAAGGAATAGGAGGTATCACGTTCAATCTGCACCACTTTGGCCACCGGAGTTCCGGCCAGGAAGATGCCGTCGAGACCGGACGTCACCAGATCATCGCCGATTTCGACATCGGCACTGGATGGCATGAAGCGCAGCTCGAGCCGGCCGTCGCCCAGGCCGAAAACGACCGAGCGCAGGCCGTTGCGCACGATCTGCACGGGCACCGCCTGGTCCTTGTCGGTAATCAAGGTAATCTCGGAAACGAAAGGGAAAACGCGGGTTACCTGACCGACGACGCCCAGTTCGTCGACCACCGGCTGACCGGCGACGATTTTATCCTGCAAGCCCTTGTCGACGATCACCTTGCGCGAAAACGGATCCCTGGCGGCGTGCAGCACCTGCGCCACGCGCCCGTTGCCGTTTTGCCGCTGCTTCACGTCCAGAAGCTTGCGCAAACGCTCGTTTTCGACCTCCAGCTGGCGCGTACGCAGCACGGTATCCGAGGCTTCCAGCTGCATCCGCTTCAACCGCGCGTTCTCCTCTTCCATGCGCGTAATATCGGACACATAGACGCCCGCATTCTCTATGACGCGAACCGGCGCATGGGCGAACTGCTGGACCGGACGCGTGAACAGCGAGACGCCTTGCCGCAGCAACTCCAGCGTCTGGAAACGGGAATCGACGAAGATCAAGGCCATCGACAACGCCGCGTAGAACGACAATTGCGCCAACGGCGCCGGTCCACGTTTGAAAAATGGTGGCGGCTGATGATCCATGGAGTCAGTACCGGAAGTGAGGCGGGTCGATCACCGGGAAACCGGTCGCTACCGACGACAAGCGCTTATACAGGAGAAAGCGCGCAACAACATTGCAACGATGCCGACCGGCTTGGAAGCAGAAAATGGCCGATTCACTCGCGCCTCATTTTCTGCCCCCGGCGACTCAGTCAGAGGTGAAGATACTGCCAAGCTTGTCCATTCTCTCGAGCGCCATGCCGCAACCGCGCGCCACGCAGGTCAGCGGCCCCTCGGCCACAATGACCGGCAGGCCGGTTTCTTCCATCAGCAGCCGGTCAAGATCGCGCAACAAGGCGCCACCACCGGTCAACACCATGCCCTTGTCGGCGATATCTGCACCGAGCTCGGGCGGCGTCTTTTCCAGCGCCGACTTGACCGCCGAAACGATACTGTTGAGCGGTTCGGTCAAGGCTTCGAGAATCTCGTTCGACGAAATCGTGAATTTGCGCGGAATGCCCTCGGCCTTGTTGATGCCGGAGACTTCCATCTCGCGCACTTCAGCGCCGGGAAAGGCCGAACCGATCTGCTTCTTGATGCTTTCCGCCGTGTTCTCGCCAATCAACATGCCGTAGTTGCGGCTGATGTAATTGATGATCGCCTCGTCAAGCTTGTCGCCGCCGACACGCACCGAACCGGCATAGACCATGCCGCCGAGCGAAATGACACCGACCTCGGTCGTACCGCCGCCGATATCGACGACCATCGAGCCCGTCGGTTCGGATACCGGCAGGTCGGCACCAATCGCCGCCGCCATCGGTTCTTCGATCAGGAACACCTGGCTGGCGCCCGCGCCGAGTGCGGATTCGCGGATGGCACGACGCTCGACCTGGGTCGAACCGGACGGCACGCAAATAATGATGCGCGGACTCGGCGAGAGCAGGCGCGAATCATGCACCTTGCGGATGAACTGCTTGAGCATCTGCTCGGTCACGGTGAAGTCGGCGATCACGCCGTCCTTCATCGGCCGAATGACGGTGATTGCACCCGGCGCTTTGCCGAGCATCTCCTTGGCGCTCTGACCGACAGCCTGGATCGTCTTTTTGGCGTTTGGCCCACCTTCCATGCGAATGGCGACGACCGACGGTTCGTCAAGGACAATGCCCCGGCCGCGCACGTAGATCAGCGTGTTTGCCGTACCCAGGTCGATGGCCAGGTCATTGGAGAAGTAACTGCGAAGAAAACTGAACATGCCTGAATTCCGTGAAAGCTCCGCAGGGGCTGCGGCGAGTAAAACATTTATGATACCTTATAAGGCTCTTCGTTTTAATATCTTACTGATTTCATAGCCATGTCGCTTACCCTGGAACAAGTCCGGCGCGTCGCTCATCTTGCCCGGATCGAAGTCAGCGACGCCGAAGCACAGACGACGCTCGGCCACCTGAACGGAATTTTCACCCTGATCGAAGAGATGCAGGCGGTCGACACCAAAGGCGTCGAACCGATGGCGCACGCTCAGGACCTCGCGCAGCGACTGCGCGATGACCGTGTAACCGAGGAAAACCGCCGCGACGCTTTCCAGGCTGTCGCTCCGGAAACCGAGGCCGGCCTTTATCTGGTGCCGAAGGTGATCGAATGATCGAGCGCAGCGTTTCCGCCTTGTCGCAGGCGCTCGCCGCCAAAGAGATTTCCAGTGTCGAGCTGACCCAGCTTTATCTTGATCGAATCAAGAATCTCAACCCGGCCATCAACGCCTACATTACGGTCGATGCCGAGAAGAGCCTTTCCCAGGCCCGATTGGCCGACGACATGCGTGCTGTGGGCAATGCCAAACCATTGACCGGTATTCCGCTGGCCCAGAAGGACATTTTCTGCGCCAAGGGCTGGTTGACGACGTGTGGCTCGAAAATCCTCAGCAATTTCGTCAGCCCGTACGATGCAACCGTCATCGATCGCTTCAACGCTGCCGGCGCGGTCATCCTCGGCAAGACGAACATGGACGAGTTCGCCATGGGGTCGTCAAACGAAACGTCGTACTTTGGCCCGGTGAAAAACCCGTGGGACATGACACGGGTACCGGGCGGGTCATCCGGCGGTTCGGCCGCGGCAGTCGCCGCCCTGCTCGCTCCGGCGGCCACCGGTACCGATACCGGCGGATCGATCCGCCAACCAGCCGCCATGTGCAATCTGACCGGACTCAAACCGACCTACGGCGTCGTTTCGCGCTACGGAATGATCGCCTACGCTTCGTCGCTCGACCAGGGCGGCCCGATGGCGCGCTCCGCCGAAGACTGCGCAATTCTGCTCAACGCCATGGCCGGCTTCGACGAGCGCGATTCGACGAGCCTCGATCGTCCGCCGGAAGACTACGCGCGCGACTTGGACAAGCCGCTGGCCGGACTGAAGATCGGTCTGCCGAAGGAATTCTTCGGCGCCAGCGAGCGTTCGGGCTGCTCGCCCGAAGTCATGCAGCTGGCTGAATCCGCGATTGCCGAGTATCGCAAGCTCGGCGCCGAAACAGTCGAAGTCAGCCTGCCGAACATGAAGCTCTCCGTGGCTTCGTACTACGTCATCGCGCCGGCCGAAGCCAGCTCCAATCTCTCGCGCTTTGACGGTGTCCGCTACGGGTATCGCGCTGCCGAGTACGACGATCTCGATGACATGTACGCCAAAAGCCGCACCCAGGGCTTTGGCCCCGAGGTCAAACGACGCATTCTGATCGGCACCTACGTTCTTTCGCACGGCTACTACGACGCCTACTATCTGCAAGCACAGCGCATCCGGCGCCTGATCGCGAACGACTTCGTCGAAGCCTTCAAACAGTGCGATGTCATCATGGGCCCGACCAGCCCGAGCACCGCTTTCAAACTTGGCGAAAAGGCGTCGGACCCGGTGCAGATGTATCTTTCGGACATCTATACCATCGCCGTCAATCTGGCCGGTCTGCCGGGCATGTCGATCCCCTGCGGATTTGCCGATGGACTGCCAAGCGGCCTGCAGCTGATTGGCAACTACTTCAGCGAAGCCAGGCTGCTTAACGTGGCCCACCGCTATCAGCAAGCCACTGACTGGCACGCTCAGCTCCCGGCTGGAATTCTCTGAGCGCTTCGATGCGATTCACCTGGATTGCGCCGATTCTGCTGCTGCTCGGCGCCTGCGCAACGCCGGAGCCGGCACCGTCATCCTCGGCGGTGACGCCGGAAGAAACGACACCGGCGAAGCCGAAACAGGCGCGGATTGAATCGCAACCGCTCAAGCATTTGCTGGGACGCAATCTGAAGCCGATGCCGGACAAGGAATTGAACGTGAAGACACGTTGCAGTTTCCGCGACGTACAAGGTGGCCGGGGGTCCATGGACCTGCAGGTCAGCAAAGCCGAGGTCAAGCGTTTCGCGGCTGAGGTGGCGATTCCGAAACAGGGTGTGTGTCGCTTTGATTTCAAGAATTTCCAGCAGACGGCGAAGCTGCCCAACGTGGTGCTGACCGACGAGCGAAGCGCTTGCGTGGTGCGCATGTGGGAGCAGGAGAAAGGCGTCACTGTCTCGTTCAACTCCTGCCAGTCAAAGTGCAGCGGTGATGCGTTCAGTTATCTCTGGCCGATTCTCGTGGACACACGAAACGGCCGTTGTTCATGATTCGTAGGTCAAATTGCGCATAGAGAGTAAAACGCGATGAAACAATGGGAAGTGGTAATCGGTATAGAGACGCACGTTCAGCTCTTGACCCAATCGAAGATCTTCTCCGGCAGTTCCACGGCCTTTGGGGCCGAGCCGAACATTCAGGCCAACGCGGTTGATATCGCCCTTCCCGGCGTCTTGCCGGTACTCAACAAGGGCGCGGTGGAATGCGCCATTCGCTTCGGCCTCGCTGTCGAGGGCGAGGTTGCGCCCAAATCGGTTTTCGCGCGCAAGAATTACTTTTATCCCGACCTGCCGAAAGGCTATCAGATCAGCCAGTTCGAATTGCCGGTGGTCGTTGGCGGCAAGCTCAGCATTCAACTCGGGCAAGGCGAAAACCAGACCGAAAGAACGATCAACCTGACCCGCGCCCACCTGGAAGAAGATGCAGGCAAGTCACTGCACGAGGATTTCCAGGGCAAGTCGGGCATCGATCTCAACCGCGCCGGAACACCGTTGCTCGAAATCGTCACGGAGCCGGACATGCGTTCGTCGGCCGAGGCCATTGCCTACGCCAAGGCACTGCATTCGCTGGTGCGCTGGATCGGCATCTGCGACGGCAATATGCAGGAAGGTTCGTTCCGCTGCGACGCCAACGTCTCTGTCCGTCCGCTTGGACAGAAGGAGTTTGGCACCCGGCGTGAGATCAAGAACCTGAATTCCTTCCGCTTCATGCAGCAAGCCATCGACTTCGAGGTTCAGTGGCAGATCGCCGAGATTGAAGAAGGCCGCGCCATTCACCAAGCCACCGTGCTGTTCGATCCCGACACCGGCGAAACCCGCGCCATGCGCTCCAAGGAAGATGCGCACGACTACCGTTACTTCCCGGACCCCGATCTGCTGCCACTGATCATCGATCGGGACTGGGTCGAGCGCACTCGTGCTGCAATGCCGGAGTTGCCCACAGCGAAACATGATCGCTTCATTGCCGACTATGCACTGTCTCCCTATGACGCCAAGGCATTGACGGCTTCGCTGGATGTCGCCAATTACTTCGAAGCGACCGTCGCCATCGCCGGGAAGAGCAGCGCGAAACCTTGCGCCAACTGGATCAACGTTGACCTCGCAGCTCGGCTGAACAAGGAAGGCCG
>JAGNOM010000244.1 GCA_017990155.1 Propionivibrio sp.
GATTACGGTCGAGGGCATCGAACGCCAGCAACAGGCCGATCTCCTGCAGCGCCTCGGATGCAACGAGGGGCAGGGCTACTTTTTCGGCCACCCGATGAGCTTATCGGACATCACGCAGGCCATCGTTTCATCGAGTGCCGCGCCGGGTCCCTCGGCTTGACCGAAGGCGGCGTCAAGGCCGGCGCCAGACGCTAGCCAGCCAGGGCTGCTGCTCGCGTGGCAGGCCGGCCGGGCGGTAGTAGTGTTCCAGCTCAACAAAGCCGGCTGCCTGCATGAAGTTCCGCCAGCTTTCGTGGTCGTGATAAACGCCGTAGCGGTCGCCGTTCCAGCCTTCTTCGTTGGTGCCGCGCGGGTTGGAGCTGAACAGGACGCCGCCTGGCTTGAGTGTGGCGTGCAGTTGGCGAAGAACGCGTGGGAGCGCCTTGCGCGGAACGTGGAAGAGCGAGGCATTGGCAAACACGCCGTCAAAACGGCCTTGCGGCAGATCGAGGCAAAGAAAACTCTGCTGCCACACCTCGCACTCGCTTTCGCGACGCGCCATGTGTACGAAGCGTTCGGCGCCGTCGAGTCCGACCGCCTGATGCCCGCAAGCAACGAAAGACTTGAGATCGCGCCCGGGACCGCAGCCGAAATCGAGGATGGCGAACGGCGGTTCTCCGGTGACGTGCCGCAGCAGCGCGTCGATGTTCTGGCTGACGTCGTGGTCGCGCGTGCCGTCCCGGTACGGTTCGGCGCGCTGGTTGTAGTGGCCGAGCGTCAGCGCCGCGATCTTGTCGAGATCGTCGGTGAAATCGGGAATACGCTCGGCCGGCATCAGCTGCCCTCCGAAGCGACAAGGGCGTCGATTTTCGCGGCGCAGATGAAGTCGTTCTCCGACAGGCCACCAATGGCATGAGTGGAATAGCGAACCCGGCATTCGCGGAAGCCGACTTCGAGGTCGGGGTGGTGATTTTCCTGATGCGAGATCCAGGCCGTTGCATTCACGAAGGCCATCGTCTCGTAGTAGTTCTTGAAACGGTAGGACTTGACGAGTTCATTTCCGATAACCGTCCAGCCGCTCAGCGTTCCCAGAAAGTGCGCGACGGCTGCGGCGTCGAGCGGCGGCACACCGCCTTCGCAGGGTTTGCAGCGCTTGTTCGTCAGGTCGCATAGATCCGTACTCATCTGGCTCCTCCATTCGAAAAACATTCACTCTCGGCCGCAATCGGTTCTGCTTTTGATCGCCTGCCGGCGCGACGGTTCGCCCGATTCAGGAAAAATGCTTGGGAACCAAAGCCGAAGGCGGTGGCCGGATGGAGGTCTTTTCCAAGAACAGTGTTCAATGCCACAGCTCACCGTCTCCTGCCACCACGCCGCCGAGGCCATTCCGCATGAGGCGTGGACGCGGCTTTGTCCGTCGGGCCATCCGTTCCTCAATGGTGATTTTCTGCGAGTGTTGGAAACCCACGGTGCAGCGGGGCGAGCGTGCGGCTGGCTCGCGCGGCACCTGACCGCGACCGACGAAAATGGCGTGGTGCGCGGCATCCTGCCGCTCTACGCGCGGTTCAACTCGCACGGCGACTTCATCCATGACTGGTCGTGGGCGGCGGCCTACCAGCAGCTCGGCCGCGCGTACTACCCGAAGCTCCTCAGTGGTCTGCCGCATACGCCGGCGACCGGGCAACGCCTTCTTGTTCGCGACGACGATGAAGATCGGGCGGCGATTCGCCAGGCGCTGATCGACGGCGCATTGGCGCTTGCCGCCGAGTTCGGTGTTTCTTCCTGGCACGTGGCGTTTCCCAATGACGAGGACCGAAGCCATTTACACGACGCCGGTCTGCTGACCAGTCACAACGTCCAGTTCCAGTGGCTCGCAGGCGAGTGCCGGGATTTCGGCGACTACCTCGCGACCTTCAGCGCCGAGAAGCGACGCAAGGTGCGCGCCGAGCGTCGGCGGGTCGCCGAGAGCGGCCTAGTGATTGAGGCGCGCCACGGTGATGAAGTCGAGCCTGCCGAGTGGCCGGCGCTGCACGCGCTCTACGCCTTAACCTTCGACAAGTTCGGCAACTACGCGGTGTTGACGGCCGCGTGCCTGGCCGATCTGGCGCGGGTGTTGGGCCGGAAGATGGTCGTCTTCACTGCCCGCGATGGCAGCGAACCCGTTGCCGTGTCGCTCTGTTTTCGCAGCGATGAGGCCCTCTATGGGCGTTACTGGGGCTGCTCCGGCCAATACCACAGCCTGCATTTCGAGCTGTGCTTCTATCAGGGAATCGCCTACTGCCTGCGTGAAGGACTGCAGCGTTTTGAACCCGGCGCGGGCGGCGAGCACAAGATCGCGCGTGGCTTTTCGCCGACGATCGTGCATTCATCGCACTGGATCGCCGACCCCGCGATGCATCGGCTGATCGGGCGCCATCTTGAGCAGCAGGGAAGCGCCGTCGAAGCGTATCGCGATGAAGCGGCGGAGCACTTGCCGTTTCGCTTGCCGGGCTGATTCCCGATCGATTCAGCGGGCCATGAAAAAACGACCCGGTCGCCAAAAGATCAGTCAGGCGGCGGCCGGGTCGAATCGATGCAGGTGCATCGGAGGGAGTTACGTTCAGGTCAGCGCCGCGCCCCAGGTGACGAAAGCGAGGCCCATCATTGACACCCAGGCGACCAATCCGGCAGCAAAGACCGACCCGGCGACGAGCATCGTCTTGCCTTCGTCCTCAAGGCCGAAGACGCGGTCGACGCCCTGATAGATCAGCGCCGCCGATGCGCCGAGCGCGAACAACATGACGACCATGCTGAAGTACAAGTTGGGGATGAACAAGGCCAGCGGCGCCAGCCACAACGGTGTCGGCACCACGGCGGCGAGGGCAAAGGCATCGTGATAGGGCGGATGTGCGTCGGCGACGTTGCCGATGCTCTGCACGACACGACCCATGATTGGCACCATGACGAGCTCGGTGATGAAGAAGACGAGGGCGATGAACAGCGCCTTGTCCGGACTGATCTGAAGCAACGGAATGTCGGTGTAGGTGCGCGAGGCGTAGATCAGCATCGCCGGTGGAATGATCGACATCGGTACGACGTAGGCGAGGTACATCCGGGCGACTGACGGGTGGATGCGCATCAGCCATTCCCAGCCCTCCGCATGTGAAGTCAGCATCTTCGGAAACATCATCGGATTCATGACAGGCTCCTTTCAGCGGTTTGGTCGTGCGCTTTTGACCACGCGATTCGGATTTGGTTTTGACGATTCGGTGACCGATCAACGGTCTACCTGCAAAACCTCCGCCAAAACCGAATGGCGTCCGAGATCCATCCCTCGGCGCGGGTGCCCGTGCCAACGCCGAAACCGTGGCCGACATCCTTGAACTTTCGATACTCAACCTCTGTGCCGGCTTTACGCAGCGCATCAATGCGCCGTTCCATCACGGCTGGCGGCGCGATTCCGTCGTTCTCGCCGACTACCACGTACGTCGGCGGCTCATCCATTGAAACATCGGAATGACCCGTGTAGGCCATTACCACGGTAGCGGGTTTTGGCAAATCATCGCCGCCGAAGGCAGCCGTGCCGTGCGAACCCACCGCTGCCGCCATGCGCGCGCCGGCTGAACTCCCCCACAACGAATAGTCCCGCGTGCTGACACCCAACACTTCCGCGTTCCTGAAGATGTAGCCGATGGCCGCCGCCAGATCCTCCGTAGCTGCGGTGCCGCCATAGCCGGCTCGATAGCGCAGAACGAAGGCGTTGTAGCCATTCCGGCTGATTTCTTCGGCGTACGGGAAACCTTCGTGCACGGACCCGACGTAGGAGAACCCGCCGCCTGGGGCGATCACGGCAAAAGGCGCCCCCGGTTTTCCGCGAAAGAAGAACAAACCGGTATTGCCCTTGGCAGGCAGATCCCGCTTTTGCGCCGTGCTGTAGAAATCGTAGAACACAGTCTTGCCTTGCGCAGAATCGTCTGCCATGCGATTCAAGGCCCTGACCGCCGTCGCCGGATCGACATGACTGTGATACGGCAGCAGCGATGCGAGATCGCGCAGCGGCATATTCAGGTCGTAGCTTCGGTCATCCCACGGCAGTAGCAGTTGGCCGAAGCCTGCGAACGCCGAATGCGCCAGAAGATCGCGCAAACGGCTGTCGACGGTCAAATGGTTGCCGATACCGCCGCTGGCCTTGCCAGCCTGCGCCTTCGGCAGACTGCGCTCAGACCGGCCGGCGTCATTCTCACCGGCCTCCGACGCCGCCGTGGCGATGAGCACCGACAGCGCCACAGAGACGGACTTAAGGGCGGCCAATCTCGAACCTTGTTTTGTCATGAGGATGCGACTCACCGACACCTTACAAACCTGTCATCTTCAACGCCGCCTCCGGCAATCGCGCCCCCTGCAGGCTGATCTTGTTCAAGGGCGTTTCAATTTCCGCCAGATCCTCGCGGCTCAACATAACGGAAACCGCGCAGAGGTTCTCGTCCAGCCGATGCCGCTTGGTCGTTCCAGGAATGGGCACGATCCACGGCTTTTGCGCCAGCAGCCAGGCGAGCGCGATCTGGGCCGGCGTTGCGCCCTTGCGCGCAGCAAGCTCGCGTACAAGATCGACCAGCACCATGTTCGCCGCGCGTGCCTCGGGCGAAAAGCGCGGCACCGCGTTGCGGAAGTCCGTGCTGTCGAACTGCGTACCGAGATCGATCTTGCCGGTGAGGAACCCCGCACCCAGCGGACTGAACGGCACGAAACCGATGCCCAGTTCCTCAAGCGTCGGCAGGATCTCCCGCTCCGGTTCGCGCCACCACAAGGAATACTCGCTTTGCACCGCCGCCACCGGCTGGACCGCGTGCGCCCGGCGGATCGTCTGCGCGCTCGCCTCCGACAGCCCGAAATGCCTGACCTTGCCGGC
>JAGNOM010000245.1 GCA_017990155.1 Propionivibrio sp.
CGGCCAATACGCTGATCCGCATCAGCGTCACGAAGGACACACCGGTCAACAAGGGAACAATCGCCAAACTGGGCTATCAGGGGGTGACGGGTATCGCACACGTGCTGCTCGAACACTCGGGAAAGGATCTCTCGCCACTGGCTGAAAGCGATGGCGTACCGAGAATCCTGATGCAGGATTCGCTGATCCAGGAACTGACGGATGTCGGCAGTGAGGCGATGCGCAACGCGCGGGACTTCCTCGGCAATGCCAACGAACTCCTGAACCCCGAGAACCGTCAGGTGATTTCGCGGACGCTCGCCAATCTGGAAGCGACGACGGGCAACGCGCGTGAGGCGACCGCGCAGCTGCAACAACTGCTGGCGCCAGAAAACGTGCGTTTGTTGAAATCCACGCTGGTTCGCACCGAACAGGCGGTGGGGCAGGCCGGGCCGTTCTTTGCCGAGGCGCGCGGCTTGGTGTCGCGCTTGCAGTCGGTGAGCGATCGTCTCGATACCGCGCTCGGTGACTCAGCAACCGGTGGCGCCGGAGCGCTGGTGCCACGTCTTAACGAACTGAGCGCCGAGCTTTCGAGCAATTCGCGGCAGCTCAACCGGGTTTTGCAGATGCTCGAAGACTCACCGCAAAGCCTGATTTTCGGCCACCCCAAGGCCGCGCCCGGGCCGGGTGAGGACGGATTTGTCGCGCCGGTGCGGGCAGGAGGAAAACAATGAGCAAGAAAGTCGGGGCCTGGCGCCTGTGCCAGGTGCTGCTGGGCGTTTCTTTGCTGGCGGGATGCGCCGTCAGTCCGGGTAACGGGCGGTCGGTGGGCGTCTACGATTTCGGTCTTCCCGTAGTGCGTAGCGGCGGCGCCGATGCCGAGTGGCCCAGGGTAGCACTGGAGGTGGTTTCACCGCCCTGGTTTGATCTCTTGAATGTCGATTACCGCCTGGCCTATGACGATCCGCTCAAGCAGCGCGAATACTCGGGTAGCCGTTGGGCGGGCGCACCTGGCCTGCTGCTGTCGCAGCATCTGCGGCAACGTCTCGGCATGGCGAGCGCCACCGGCAACGCGGCGGCTGAATGTCTTCTCCGCTTTGACTTGCAGGAGTTTTCGCAGGTCTTCGATTCGCCCACGCAAAGCCGCGGCGTGCTTCAGGGGAGCGCCAGTCTGATCGATGCGCGCAAGCAGCGTGTTGCCGGAAGGCAGTTTTCGATCGAGAAACCCGCGGCGAGCCAGGACGCACGCGGCGGGGTGGATGCGCTGGTCGCCGCCGGGTCGGATCTCGCGTTGCAGTTGGCGCTCTGGCTTGACTCGCTGGAGAAGGACAAGACCATGGCGCGCTGCCAGGGTGCAACGCCAGCCACGGCCGTGATACGGAAGTAGCCTTGTGTGATTGAAGTCGCCGGCCGTACTCGCGCTACGCGGCGGATTGCTCCGCGCGCGGACGAAACCGATAATCCGGGACAGCGCGAGGAGATTCGCTCCGATCCATATTTAGCGCGGTCAGATCGTTTGTGAGGGTTACTGCGTGAAGGCAAAGCGTCGATTGCGGCAGATTCCGTCCTTGGTGCCGCTGCTAACCGTACTGCGCCATTACCCGATGCACTGGCTCGGGAAGGATACGATCGCCGGCCTGACGGCGTGCATCGTGATGATTCCGTCCGTTCTGGCGTACGCTGAACTCGTCCATTTGCCGCCGATTACCGGCATCTACGCCGCGATCATGGCCTGCATCGGCTATGCGATCTTCTCCAGCTCACGGCACGTCATCGCCGGCCCCGATGCCGCCATCGGCTTGCTGGCGGGATCGGCGATCCTGCCGCTGGCCGGCGACGACCCCGCCCGAATCGCCGTGCTGGCCGCCGAACTCGCCGTGTTTTCCGGCCTGGTCCTGTTGGCGGCGTCGAAACTCAAGCTGGGCATCATCGCCGATCTCCTTTCGCGGCCGGTGCTCGTTGGCTACCTGAACGGCGCTTCCCTGGTGTTGATCGCGACCCAGCTTGGCAAGCTGTTCGGGATCAAAACGCAGGGCGAAGAGTTTTTTCCGCTCGTCTTCGGCATCGTCGAACGACTTTCGGAGACGCACGGGCCAACCTTCGGCCTCGGCGTCTTTCTCATCCTCCTGCTGATCGCGCTGGCGCGCTGGTTGCCGCGTGTGCCTGCGGCGTTGATCGTTTCGGCGGTGGCCGTGGCGTGCGTGTATTTCCTTGATCTCGAAGATCGTGGCGTTTCACTCGTCGGTACGGTCGAGCCGGGCATGCCGTCGATCCTGCTCTTCAAGCCGCGCTGGAGCGACGTCGCGGCGCTGGCGCCGGCCGCAGTGGCAATCGCTTTTCTGGCGTTCTCCGACGGGATTCTCCTGGCGCAGACCTTCGCCGAGAAGAACAATTACGAGGTCGATGCCAACCAGGAACTGCTGGCGCTCGGCGCGGCCAATGTGATGGCGTCGATGGCGCAAGGCTTCCCGGTTTCGGCCAGCCAGTCGCGCAGTTCCGTCGTCGATGCGCTGGGGGCAAAGTCCCAGGTCGCGCAACTGGTGGCGGCCGGTGGGCTGGTTCTCTTCCTCCTGTTTTTTACGCCCTTGCTGGCGCTGATGCCCAAAGCGGCCTTGGGCGCCATCCTGGTCGTCACCGCCTTCGGCATGCTTGAAACCGCGTCCTTGCGCATGCTGCTCAGGATCGATCGCAGCGAGTTCGCGATCGCCGTCGGCGTGACCCTGATCATCCTGTTGACGGGTGTGGTTCCGGGGATCATCGCCGGCTTGTTGCTGTCGCTGATCGACGTGCTCTACGAAATTTCGCGGCCACGGGACGCCGTGTTGCGGCGACTCCCTAGCGACGGGAAGTTCCACGATTGCCTCGATCCCGACGAGGGCGAAAGCGTTCCCGGCCTCATCGTTTATCGGCTCTATGCGCCGCTGATTTTTGCCAATGCGCGTTTTGTCGTGGCCCGGATTCGGGAACTCGTCGATCAGGCCGGTGGCAGCCTTGAATGCCTGGTCCTCGACGCGCAGGCGATTTCGGATCTGGACGTAACCGCCGCGCAACGCTTGACCGAGCTCTATCAGGAGCTGACCGAGCTGGGTATCGAAATCAAGATCGCCGATTCGCCCCGGCCGTTTCGCGAACAGCTGACGAAGGTCGGACTGTCGTCAAAGGTCGGGAGCGAGCACTTCTATGTTTCGGTCAAGAAGGCCGTTGAATCCTTCGAGCGCCGGAAGGCCATCGAGGCGGGTGAAATGCCCGACGCGCAATCGACGAGTACAATCGATGCTTATTGACTAGGGTACGGGCGGCTGTCCGTTCTTGAAAAACCATGGTGACGACAAAGAAAACAACGGCGGCAAAAGCGGCGATCGGCGCAACGGGCACGAAGGCCGCGCGTCCGGCTGCGGTTCGGAGTACAAAGCTGGTCCCGGCATCGCCGGAATCGACCGGAAACACGGCAAAGAAACGCAAGCGTCTGGCCAAGGCGTTTCCCCGGCCGCTCGACAAGAAACTCAGGAAGCAACTGGTCGTGCGCGAGAAGTTCTCGATTCCGGCACTCGAGTACGAGCAGTTACTCGAAGTGAGAACGCGGCTTGCCGGACTCGGCATGACGGTGAAGAAAAGCGAGATCGTTCGCGCCGGTCTGGTACAACTCGCCGCGCTCGATGACGAAGCACTGAAAGGCCTGCTGGAGAAGCTTCCGGCGGCGATCTGAAACAGCCCCGCTACGGCGCAGGCCGGCGCGGGGATTTTGCGGGCTTGTACTTCTTGAATACCGCGCGGACGTCTTCTTGCGCGCGCTCCAGCGTACATATCGACTCGTCATCGTCGTGCGGACTGAAGAATCCATCCTCCTGCGCGCGCATGACGATACCGATTGCGACGTCGTCGTTCAGCGTATAGATCTCGGTCAGTAGCGTGGCGATTTCGTCGAGATATTCTTCGTAAGTCATGGTCTCTTCAGTCTTTATTGGATTGCTGAATGTGCAGGCGATGAACCTTGTCGTAGGCGGCAAGCAGGCGATGATGCATTTCGCAGCCTTCCAACTCGATGCCCGGGATGGCGATGCCGAAGAAACGTTCGCGGCGCATCAGCAGGTCTTCGGCGCGTTGCAGGGTCGCTTCACCGTAAAGGTTGACGAGCGAACCACGGAAAGGCTCGTAGTCGCCCGAGTCGCATAGTTTCAACAGGCTTTCGATGCAGCTGTAGACGCGGCGGCGCTCGGCCTCGATCTGGCCGAAATGGCGAATCCAGTCGCAGCCTTCACGTGCGGCTTCTTCGTTTCCGGTGGCCAGCGCGAGCAAGGTCTTCAACTCTCCAATGCGCAGGTCTTCCCAGAACGAACCGGCGTCGGGCGCGAGGCCGATCACCGCGGCGACGGGACGGTCGTCGGCCAGTGTCGATTCGTTCAGCGTGTCGAGCAAGGCTTCGCACTCGTCATCGTCGAGGTCAGGCAGATACAGGATCGCTTCACGGATGTCGTTGCCGATGCTGTTGTTTTCGTACTCGAGATCGTCGATCGGATAAATTTCCGACATGCCGGGAACGATGATCCGGCAGGCATAGACGCCCAGATGCGTGTAGTCGGCAACGAAGACGTCGTAACCTTCCTTCTGAATCATGTCGACCAGCCACTCGTAGTCCTCGGTCGTCGTCGAGCTGAAGTTCCAGTCGCAGAACTCGTAATCGGGCGAGTCGCCGAGGAAGTTCCAGCTGATGATGCCGCTTGAATCGACGAAATGAATCTCGATATTCGGCGTGCTGGCGATCTCGTCCAGATCGAATCCCGGCTCGGGAAAACCGTCCAGCGCGTCGAGCGCGCGGCCTTGCAGCAACTCGGTCAGCGCGCGTTCGAGCGCGACTTCGAAGCGCGGGTGCGCGCCGAAGCTGGAGAA
>JAGNOM010000038.1 GCA_017990155.1 Propionivibrio sp.
GTAGTTATTCCGGACAGGACTACCTACGCGACCCGTCCGGGTTCAAACGTAGGCATCATCAGCCCCAGAAAGAATCCGAGGCGGTTAAGGGAGGAATGCCATCTCCACGAGCTTCAATATAGACATCACTCGCCGGATGCGCAAAGAAACAATGCTTCTGCCACCGCGAGACATCTTCCTCTGGCACTTAAGCAAATCGGCTTCATGAGCCGCTGGACGGCTACGCCGGTTGTTTCTGAAACAAGCCCGCAATCCAAGCTTTCTGAGCCGATTTTCGACGCGAATCGCTAATCCGCTCGCGAATCTTTTCACGCGCTGCGGAAAAGGACAGCTCGCAGCTTGCCTCGATGGCAATGCATTGGAGGATGTGAAAGCCGAGCGGCGATTCGACCACCTCCGAGACGTCTCCGGGCGCCAGGCTGAACGCGATTTCCTCAAGCTCAGGATAGAGTTGTCCGCGCCTGAGCGTCCCCAACTGACCGCCGTTCATCGCGCTTGGGCATTCCGAGTGTTTCAGCGCCTGTTCGCCGAAACGCTTGGGTGACTTCTTCAGTCGGGTGCAAATTTCTTCGATCTTCGCCCACGCTGATCTCCGGTCGCTACCAGGCAGGCTTTCGTTGATCGTGATCAGGATATGCCGCAGCGTTCTGTTTTCCGGCCGCTGAAACCGTTCACGATGCAGCAGGTAATAGAGTTCAACGTCCGTATCGCTGATTTCGACGCTCTGGCTGGCAATCCGCTCCAGCACGGCCTCGACCTTCAGCTCCCGCTCGATCGCCTGTACGAGTCCGATTCGGTCTAGACCTGAACGTTCCAGATCGGCCACGAACTCGGCTTCATCCGTGTAACGGCCGCGAATTTCGGATTCTGCCTGTTGCAGCGACGACACGGGCAGGATCACGTTGGCCGCTTCGGGCGTCGCGAGGATGCGCTGTTCAATCTGCATCTGGCGCATGGCAATCGCCTCGACGCGCGCCTTTTCTTCCGGCGAGAGGCTCGACGGTGCCTTCTTGAACACTTCCTGCGCGACCTTGAGCCTGAGATAGGGAGACATTTCGGGGATATCCGACATGTTCATGATTCACGACTCCGCAAGCGACATCAGCGCCGCCTCGGGCACGGCCAGCGTGCGTCCGGGAAGGCAGTCGAAATGGATGTGATAGACGATCGCACGCTCACTGGACTCGGCGCACTGAGTGTCCTGACGCATGACGCGGAGGACTTCACCCACCGCACCGCGCGGGACGCGCAGATCATTGCCAAGCAAGAGTATCCGGCTGGCGCACACGCGCTCACGCGCTTCGAAAGCGCTGGCGATCCAGGCTTCTTCAGCGTCGATCAGTTCCTCCTCGCGACAGCCGACGATACGGTCGACGTCGAGGAAATGCACGGTATAGATAATCTGGTCCTGCAGAAATGTGCCGATGTCGACGACAGTCCCGACGCAACCGCGCCGGATCAACAGCCCCCCCATCGCCGCGCCGCAAAAAGTGCCGTCATTGCGCACGTTTCGAATCACACGCACCGAATCGCCCAAATCCCACTTGGTCCACATCATGGCCTCGCCTTGGCATTTCTTCCGATGGCACTCAAGGGAATGGTCGAGATGCCGGAAGCACGTTTCAGGACGCGGAAGACCTTCTCGGTGATGGCATCCGAACGGACAAAGTCACCGTAGGCCTGTTCGAGCGACAGGCGAAACTGTTCGCGGCTCGGTTCGCCCTTCGTTTCCAACCGCGCCAGATAGTCGTGAAAACGTTGCAGGATGTGCAGGCGATTGACCTGCACGACCGCCGGATCGTAAGCGACGCCGAAAAACGCGAGAAAGTCCTCCGCCGATTCCAGGTCATCAAGATCAACCAAGTCCGGTTCAGCGTCATTGGCAGCCGTCATGGCGTGCTCCTCGTGGATGATTGGGGGTGTATTCGCTGCTTCCATGCGACTGTTCGCGCCGCACGGCGTCGAGCAATTCCAGCAGTTCGTCCGATTCGGGCGAGCGCTTTGCGGCATGAACGAAATCGCGGAGACGGCCGACGATCGTGCTGGCCTCGGCGTCGGCCAACGGCCGCCCGAGCGCGCTATAAACCGCCTGCACGCCCCCCTTGCCTGAATGCTTGCCGAGAACGAAACGATGCTGGCGGCCGACCAGCTGTGGATCGAAGCCCTGGTAGTTGTCCGGATGCTTGAGCAGGCCGTCGATATGGATGCCCGCCTCGTGCGTGAAGGCGCCCTCGCCGACCACGCTTTTTTGCCAGGGCACCGGCCGCCCGGCGGCACGGGCGACCGTCTCCGAGAGCGCCGGGAAGCGCCGAAGATCGACGCCGGTTTCGATGCCGTAGCACTGACGCAGCCCGAGTACGACCTCCTCCAGCGGCGCGTTCCCGGCGCGTTCGCCGAGGCCATTGACCGTGGTATTGATGTGCGTCACTCCGGCACGCACTGCCGCCAGGGTGTTGGCGGTCGCCAGTCCGAGATCGTCGTGCGCGTGCATTTCGATGTCGAGATCGGTATTTCGGCGCAAGAGGCCGATGCGCTCGGCCGCGGCAAAGGGATCGAGCACGCCGAGCGTATCGGCAAAGCGAAGTCGGCAAGCCCCGGCGCGCTGCGCGGCCTCGGCGATGCGGACAAGGAACTGGGGGTCGGCACGCGACGCATCCTCGGCGCCGATGCAGACTTCGAGCCCGGCGTCGCGTGCCCTGGCGATGTGCTTTCCAATACTCTGCAGGAGCCAGTCGCGGTCGCGACGCAGTTTGAAGGTCAGATGCTGGTCGGATGCCGGCAGCGAAATATCGATGAGATGGACACCCAGGCCGCAACAGGCGTCGATGTCGCCTTCGTGCATGCGGCTCCAGACCATCAGCCGCGCCGCGAGGCCAAGACGAGCGACCGCGCGGATGCTCTCGCGCTCGGTCTCGCCCATCGCCGGAATACCTATCTCGAGCTCCGGAACACCAAGGCCATTGAGTTGCCGGGCAATGTCGAGCTTTTCGTCAATGCTGAACGCGACCCCGGCCGACTGCTCGCCGTCACGCAGCGTCGTGTCATTGATGATCAGGGATTTTGCTTCGGCAATCGGCATACAGGCTCCTGAATTGACCTAAGCAATTCTGGTGCCTGTACACAATGTACGTCTAAGCGATTGAATTACAGTGCGATTGTTCTTCTTGTTCGCACAAACTTCGTGAATTGTCGTAAAACGAACAACACAAAACGGGGTTTCAGGCGTTAACCATCCCGAAGATCATGTAGTAAATCAGCGCAGCGAGGATGCCGGAAATCGGCACGGTGATGATCCACGCGGCGGCAATCTTCAACAATGCCGAACGCTTGACGAGTTCGTGGCGATAGACCTTGCGGATCTGTTTGCGCTCGATTTTGCTCAACTCGGCCGTCGCGCCCTGCGCTTTCAAGCGATCAAGCATCAACCGCTTTTCTTCAATCGACGCCTTGCCAAAACGTTCGAGAAACGCTTCGACCACTTCCTTGTCGGCACCTGCGTGATGCTGCTTGATCTCCTCGATCATCTGCGAATAGCTGGTCTTGATGAATTCACGCAGGAAACCGACGCCAAAAACGCCACCGACCGCGATATGCGTCGAACTGACCGGCAAACCGAGCTGCGAGGCGATGATGACGGTCAGCGCCGCCGACATGGCGATGCAGAAGGCGCGCATCTGGTCGAGTTCAGTGATCTCGCTGCCGACGGTACGGATCAGCTTGGGCCCGTACAGCAGCAAACCGATGGCAATACCGGTCGCACCAACCAGCATGACCCACAGCGGAATCGATGCCTCGGTTGCAATGGCGCCACTACTCTTCGCCGCATCAGCGATCGCCGCCAGCGGTCCAACCGCATTTGCCACATCATTGGCGCCGTGCGCGAAGCTCAGCAGCGCCGCGGCGCAAATCAGCGGAATCGTGAACAAGGTGTTGATACTGGCCTTGCTGTTTTCCAGCGAATCGAATTTTCCTGTGATCGAACGCCCGAGCAGCCAGTAGGTTGCAAGACCGATCCCTACCCCGATGCCGAAAGCTGGAAACACACTCAGTTTCCAGACCTTGTTGAGCCCCTTGAGGATCAGATAAGTCGAAAAGGCGAAAGCCATCAGCCCGATCAGGATCGGCACCATGCGCTGTGCGGCGGCCACCATGTCTTCCCGGTAGGTGATCGAGCGCTTGATCCAGTATAGAAATCCGGCTGCGACGATCCCGCCCATGACCGGCGAGATGATCCAGCTGGCGACGATTCCGCCGAGCGTTCCCCAATTGGCGGCTCCCGCACCTCCGGCAGCGATTCCCGCACCCAACACGGCGCCGATGATTGAATGCGTTGTCGAAACAGGAGCGCCCGAAGCGGTCGCGATGTTCAACCAGATCGCGCCGGCCAGCAGCGCAGCCGTCATCACCCAGATGAAATGTTCGGTATCGGCAATCGCCGCCGGATCGATAATCCCTTTTTGCACCGTCGCTACAACGTCGCCGCCGGCGATCAGCGCGCCGGCCATCTCGAACACCGCAGCAATGATGATGGCGCCGGTCATCGAAATCGCGCGTGAACCGACTGCCGGTCCGACGTTGTTGGCGACATCGTTGGCGCCGATATTCATGGCCATGTAGCCGCCAATCATCGCCGCCACCACCAGCATCACGCCATGCGGTCCGTTGGCCTCGTCGATGAGGCTCGAGAACAGCATCACGCAAACCACGAAGATCAGGCCAACGCCCAATCGCAACGATTCCCTGCGACCGCGTTTGGTCGCTTTTTCCAGCTCATTAATGTCCCTGAATTCCATCTTTTTTCAAGCGCCCCATCTCAACAGTGATTGTCTTGCTGCGTTCTCCAAGGCTGACCCGTGCCCCCGATTGGCCGTCTGCCCGAAAACGCAAAAGGTCGTATTGTGACATCTCTGTGACGGTTTCTACAAAGTGCTTGATGTAGCGACAAAAGGGAAAAGTGCGGCCGTGGCTGAGCGAACACGCAATCCCGAGACGACAGAGCGTTACATCGCGTCACACATGGGGAACCACGCGAACTGGCTTTTCGCCCATGATCGAGACCATTGAAAAACTTCTGTCATATCGATGACCTAGACTTGTCTCGGTCATCCGCACATCAAAAGGAGTCTCAGTCGTGATCAGTACGCTCGTTGAAATGCTCGGCAATTTCTACGCGAACAACGATCTGGCAAATGTTGAAACGCTGGCCCGCAGCATCCATTCGGCGGTTCCCGGCGATCAGGTTTCGTTGCTGTTCCTTGGCCTCGCCTACTACAAGACCGGACGGGCCAGCGCGGCGATCGACACTTTCGACAAGGTGCACGCCACAAAAACTCCGAGCCTGCTGAAGCACGAGGAATCAAGCCTCCCGCAAGCCGATTCGGCAGCCGTCGTCTGTTATGAAGAAGCCACCCGGCGCAGCCCGCTGCTGGCACGACTCTGGTGTGATCTGGGTGCCGCCCTGCTCGAACTGCGCAAATTTGACCTTGCCATTCCGGCTTTTCGCAGCTCACTGAAGGCGCAACCAAACGACGAGGCCTATCGCGGTCTCGGCAAGATCTATCGCCTGCGGCGCAACTTCGCCGCAGCGCGCGAATGTTTTGGATGGGTTCGCAAGCTCCGCACGCGCTTCGCTGCGCCAACGAGCCTTGGCGAACTCAAAACAGCTTAGGCCTTCGGCAGGATTTCTCGCCCGATTCCGAGGCTTGGTCGCCCTGATGGTGACTCGTTGCAAAGGAGACCCTCATGATCAACGAATTCAACGAACCGCTACCCATTCCTCCGAAAAAACGCATCGCTCTCGTGGCGCACGATAACAAGAAACAGGATCTGCTTGAGTGGGCCCACTACAACCGTGGATTGCTCGTCAAACACGAACTGTGCGCAACCGGAACGACCGGTTCCTTGCTCGAAAAGACACTTGAGGTCGATATTCTCAAGCTGCAGAGCGGTCCACTCGGCGGCGACCAGCAGATCGGCGCCAAGATTGCCGAAGGCGTGATCGACTTCATCATCTTCTTCTGGGATCCGCTGGAACCGCAACCGCACGATCCGGACGTCAAGGCGCTGCTGCGACTGGCGGTCGTGTGGAACGTTCCGGTGGCCTGCAACCGTGCCTCGGCGGACTTCATGATTTCCTCACCGCTGATGTCGTCCGCCTACGAGCGCGCGTTACCGGACTTCGAAATCCATCGGAGCCGATTCGAACCGGTGACGGATTCAGAAACCGCAGCGGAATCCGGAGCGCTTCAAAAGAACCGGGATACTGCCGAGACTCCAATCCCGGCTTGACCGCGAGGGGGCCGACAGCGGCCCCTTTCTGCACCTCCCTGCGTCACTGCACCAATCCGGCTTCCGGTATTCGCGCCTGATTTCAGCCTTCCCCTGCGTCGTGAGACAATGCGGCCTCACCTTGCGCGTGCCGCCGCACCGCAGCCACTCCGCTTTGAACCCTTCGGCAATCAGGCAATTGATGAACTCAGTATTAGCCCCGGAACCCCTCGTATTCGTCGACCTGGAAACGACCGGGGCGAACTTCGCCAACGATCGCATCATCGAGATCGGCTTTGTCGAGGTTGACAGTACGGGTGTGCGCGAATGGAGCTCGCTGATCAATCCGGACGCGTCGATCTCGCCGTTCATCACCGGGCTGACCGGAATCAATACGGCGATGGTGTCGTCGGCGCCGCGCTTCGCAGACGTTGCCCCGCTTGTGCTCGAAAAACTGCGCGGCCGGCTGTTCATCGCCCATAACGCCCGCTTCGACTACACCTTCCTCAAACGCGAATTCCTGCGTCTCGGTATCGGCTTCAGGGCCAGCAACCTGTGCACCGTAAAACTGTCGCGCAAACTCTTTCCCGAGCATCATCGCCACAGCCTGGACGCACTGGTCGGCCGCTACGCCATCGCCGTCGGCGATCGTCACCGGGCGCTGGCAGATGCCAAGGTGCTCTGGGATCTCTGGCAGCGCTGGCACGAACTGGTGCCTGTCGAGGCCTTCAATCGAACGGTCGACGCCATCGTCGGAAAGCCGGAACTCCCGCCGCAAATCGATGCTTCGATCGTCGACGATTTACCCGAAGCGCCCGGTGCCTACGCCCTGCACGATCAGGAAGGGCGTCTGCTCCTCGTCAAACGCGCGACGAATATCCGCCAGCAGGTTCTCGCGCACTTCAGCCCGGCAAATCGCGACACTGCGCTGGCACACAACACCTGCCGGATCGATTGGCACGAAGCGGCCGGCGAACTGGGCGCGCGACTCAGCGAACATCAGTTGAGCGTTGCTTCCAGGAAGTCATCTGAGGAGCTTTGCTCCTGGCACCTCGTCAAACAGGCGGAAGGCGATTTCCGGCCGCAGTTGGTCTTCGCCCGAGATACGGATTTCGCCAGTACCACCGATCTATTCGGCCTGTACTCGAACCGACGCGAAGCAAGCACCGCGCTGCGCAAACTGGTCGAAGCGCACAAGCTTTGCCATCACCATACCGGTCTGGGGGTCGCCAATTCCGGCGAAGCCTGCGTCGGCTACAAGCAGCGAACCTGCCGCGGCACCTGTATCGGAAAAGAGCCGGTTTCGCTGCACAGCGCTCGTCTGATGACGGCTCTCGCAAAGTTCAAGGTCAACTCGTGGCCCTATTCAGGACCGGTCGCTTTTATCGAGCGCGACGAGTTCGGCATGCGCGAAGATTTCCACCTGGTCGACCACTGGCGCCATCTCGGCACCGCGCACAACGAACAGCAGTTGGCCGAGATTCTGGAAAACCGGAGTGAATCCGGATTTGACGCGGACCTCTACCGGATCTTCAGCAAGTTCCTGAAAGCCGGGAAAATCCGCGTTCTACCGCTCAAGCGACACTAAAACCGGGAATAATCGCGAACGGCATCCTATTTCGCGACGTCAAGTACGACCTTCTTGCCCGAGCGCCCACCCGCTTCGCGCAAAATGGCTTCAATGTCGGTGTTGGCGCTCTTGAGCGCCCAATCGACCGCCGTTTCACCGTTCTCGTTTTCCACCGTGGGATCGGCCTGATTCTTCAAAAGCAAGTGGACGACGTCGATATGCCCGAAGCGCGACGCGAAGAACAGCGCCGTCGAGCCATTGCCAGTCTTGGCATTCACCTCGGCACCGCGCTTGATCAGGTAATCGACGATATCCAGATGCCCGTTGTAAGCCGCATAGGCGAGCGGTGGCCAACCGTAATAATTGACCTCGGCACCGGCTTCAACCAGTTTCTTCACGTACGCCAGCTTACCGGTATAGGCGGCGATGCTCACCGCGGTTTCACCATGCTTGTTTCGGGGATTCAGTCGCGCCCGGTGCGCCATGAGGTAATCAACTGCCTCGGGAAGGTCACGTTTGACCGCCTGCGTGAGCAGTGAATTTCCCTCGCGATCGACCGTATTCACATCGACGCCACGCTTGAGCAGATCGATGATCGCTGATGGGTCCTGGCGAATCATCGCTTCTTCCATGTCCTCGTAAGCGCCGGCCTGAGCAAAAACGGGGAGCAACAGCGCGAACATAAAGATGATTGGTTTCATTGCGTAATAGCCTCGCGGACTTGGGGGAATAGACGGAGAAAATTCTCTGTGGTCGCCGACGCCACTTCATCGAACGAAAGACCGCGCAGCGTGGCGATTTCCTCGGCGACATGCCTGACGTAGCCGGGTTGGTTGAGCTTGCCACGAAACGGAACCGGCGCCAGATACGGTGCGTCGGTCTCGACCAGCAATCGATCCAGCGGCACGCGCCGCGCGACTTCCTTGACGATCAACGCGTTCTTGAAAGTGACGATGCCTGAAAGCGAGATATGGAAGCCAAGGTTGAGCGCTGCTTCTGCCACTTCCCAGGTCTCCGTGAAGCAGTGAAGAATGCCGCCGACCTGCCCCGCACCCTCCTCGGCCATCACCCGCAGCGTATCTGCCGTTGCGTCGCGGTTATGGATCACGAGCGGCTTGCCGGTTTCGATGGCCGCGCGGATATGAACGCGAAAGCGGTCGCGCTGCCATTCCGGCGCATCCTTCTGCCAGTAGTAGTCGAGCCCCGTCTCGCCGATGGCGATCACCTTCGGGTGCTGCGCCAGCGCCACCAGATCGGCGATCGATGGCTCTTGAACATCGGTCGTCTCGGGATGTACGCCGACCGAAGCAAAAATACGCGGATTCGCTTCAGCGATTTCCCGAATCCGAGGAAAATCCTCGAGCGTGACACCGATGCATACTGCGCATCCAACGTCATTGTGCTGCATCAATTCAAGGACTTGGGGGAGCTTGGCTGCCAGGTCGGGAAAATCCAGATGGCAATGCGAGTCGACAAGCATCAGGGACAATTCCGGGAGGAAATTACATCGTGTGAGTCGGGCGGCTCGATTGCATGACACCGCCGAGAAGACCTTCGATCTTGCGTCGCGCTTCAACACCGCTCTCGTCGTTCTTGAAATGAACGCCGATACCTTGTGCCTTACTGTTCTGCGCGCCCGCCGGTGTGATCCACACGACCGAACCGGCGATCGGCAATTTGGCCGGATCGTCCATCAGCGAAAGCAGCATGAACACTTCATCGCCGATGTTGTACGCGCGCGTCGTCGGGATGAAAATCCCGCCATTCTTGAGCAACGGCATGTATGCGGCGTAAAGCGCTGACTTCGAATTGATATTCAGCGACAGAACACTGGGCCGCGGCGCAATAGCAGCAGGTTTTGAATCAGTGGCTTCGGCCATATCCGCCTCAGATCGTCCGGAACATCGCCGCGTAGCTCATGAAGAATTCTTCGAGAAACAGTCGGCTATTCAAAGGTTGTTCGCAATGCATCCGGTATTGTAACGCCTTCCCGTTGAAGGCCAATACGCGAGCGGTTCCGGCCAGCGTTGCCAGACGCTGGATCGTTGGCGCTTGCGCGACGAAATAGCGCAATTTCTGGCCTTCGCATGCCAGCGCCAGATCGTAGAGCCACTTTTGCGACCACTCGATCATTCGTTTGAGGGGACCCGGTCGCTTCTCCGCCTTGATCACGCGATCAAGCGACGCCGCAGCAGCCAGCGGATCAAGTTGCTTGCCACGCGACAACTCCGCAACCAGGGCGTCCAGCAGGACACGCTCCTCGCTGGAAGCGAGTTCGACCGCCATCAACGGCGATCCACCGGCGAGCGCCAGCCAGTGAGCAGAATCGCTGACGCCGGCCTGACGCAACCACTCTTCGCTTAGGATCCGATCCGGCAGGGGGATCGACATGGCCTGGCAACGGCTCCGAATCGTCGGCAACAAGCGCTCAGGCTCGCTTGAAACCAATATAAACAAGGTACTTGCGATGGGCTCTTCCAGTGATTTAAGAAGAGAATTCGCGGTCGATCGATTCATCGCCTCGGCCGGATAGACGAGTACCACGCGCGCGCCGTGTCGATGCGTCCCTACGTGCAGGAAGTCGTCGAGCGCGCGAACCTGATCGATGGTGATTTGCTGGCTGGGTTTCTTCTTGCCGGCAGATTCAGGCGCTTCGCCATCCTCCTCGGCCAGCGCATCGGGTTGCAACAAACGAAAGTCGGGATGATTTCCCTGCGCCAACCAACCGCAAGCGGGACAACTCCCGCACGCTTCTTTCCTGGTCGTCGGTTGCTCGCAGAGCAGCGATTCGGCGAAGCGGCGCGCCAGATCAAACTTGCCGATGCCGCGCTGCCCCGACAACAGGAGCGCATGCGGCAGTTGCGCCCGGCGCAACTCAAGCTGAGCCCAAACGTCTCTATGCAAATCAATAATATTCATAAACAGATACTTAAAACTTTATTTTCAACCTGTTTCTTGATATCGCCCAAGGATTGATCGGCGTTGATCACGCAAATCCGCTGCGGCGCTGCCGCGGCACGTTCAAGATAAGCTTCGCGAACGCGGACGTGAAAATCAGCGCGTTCCTGCTCAAAGCGATCAAGCGTGCGCCCCTGGGCCGCAATCCGCCCACCCGCCACTTCCGGGGGTAGATCAAAAAGAAAGGTGAGATTCGGCTGCAAATGGCCGTGGACCCACTGCTCCAGAGCAGCGAACTTCGCCTTGTCCAGGCCACGACCGCCCCCCTGATAGGCATAGGTCGCATCGCTGAAACGATCGCAGATCACCCAGTCGCCACGCGCCAGCGCCGGCTCGATGACTTCGGCCAGATGTTCGCGACGGGCCGCGAACATCAACATGGCCTCCGTTTCAAGATGCATCGGCTCATGCAGCAGAAGCTCGCGAAGCTTCTCGCCGAGCGGCGTTCCACCGGGTTCGCGCGTTGAAATCACATTCAGGCCACGCGAACGAACGAGGTCAGCCACACTGGCGATGTGCGAACTTTTGCCAGCACCGTCGATTCCTTCAAAGGTAATGAATTTCCCCCGCGTCTTCATCTGGCCCGACTCACTCACCGTTTTCCACCTTTCTGATAGCGGTTGACCGCTTGATTGTGCTCTTCAAGCGTCCGCGAAAACTGGCTGCTGCCGTCGCCGCGTGCGACGAAGTACAGCGCCTCGCTTTGTGCCGGATGCAGCGCAGCCTGCAGCGACGCCAGGCCAGGCATGGCTATCGGCGTTGGCGGCAGCCCGACACGCGTGTAAGTGTTATACGGCGTATCGGCAAGCAGATCCCGCTTGCGCAAATTGCCGTCGAATTTCACGCCGACGCCATAGATGACGCTGGGGTCGGTCTGCAACAACATGCCTTGGCGTAGGCGATTGACGAACACTGCCGCAATCATTGCCCGATCCTGGTCGCGCCCGGTCTCTTTCTCAACGATCGAAGCCATGATCAACGCCTGATACGGACTTGCGTACGGCAACCCCGGCGCTCGCGCATCCCATTCGCGTGCCAGGTGCTTTTGCATGGCGCGATAGGCGCGTGCCAGGACATCGATATCGCGACTCTGCTTGGCAAAAAGATAGGTATCGGGGAAGAACAAGCCTTCCGCCTTGCTCTCGCTCGCGCCAATCAGGCGGAGGAGTTCCGGCTCGGGGACGCCTTTGCCGTCGTGCCGGACATCCGGATGCGCATCCAGACGATCACGCATCTGCTGGAAAGTCATGCCCTCGATAAAGGTAACGTCAGTTTGCGTGACATCGCCCTGCGTCAACTTCCGGATCAAATCGAGCGGTGTGACGCCGGCCGAGACTTCGTAGCTCCCGGCCTTGATCGCGGTATCGACCCCCAGCCCGCGACCGAGAACGACCAGAACCCAGGGTTCGACTCCAACCCCGGATGCGGCGATCTCCCTTGCTGCGGCGCGCAGACCCGAACCCGGTGCAATGTGAAACTCAACGGTGTCACTCTTCAGTTCAAGCGGCGACGACACGTGCCAGACGAAAGCCCCACCGACCGCCGCCAAAGCCAGCAGGAGCAACACGATCAGAGTGGAGAGGAATTTGAGCATCGACCGGCACAATCAATAAGCAACGTCGCGGGGATTCGAGCGGAAGGCGCTTCGAGGTGGCGATATAATAGCCGAAAGCCCCGGCTGCGAACGGATGCCGATGAACTGACGGCCCTTGAACAGGTCACAGGTGGGCGACTCACAGAGCACTGTCGTGTGCATCGATAGCAATGACATATCGATGGCAGTGACCGGCAGAAATCTCCCCTTTGGAAACCGAAAACGATGAACGCGAACTGGCAAGAATTCCTTGGCTCGACCGGCGCAAGAATTGAAAACGGACTGGTGAATAACTTCGGCGATCTTTCTGCCGAACTCGCGAGTTCCCGCGACGCGACGATCGTCGCACCGCTTGTTCATCTGGCGCTGATCGACTGCACCGGTGAGGATGCAAAGTCCTTCCTCCACAATCAGCTCACGAGCGATGTGAGTCATCTCGCTCCGGATTCGGCGCAGCATTCCGCATGGTGCACCGCCAAAGGACGGATGCAGGCCAGTTTCATTCTCCATCGTGCCGGGCAGAGCTATCGCGCTTTGCTCTCCAGCGATCTGCTGACAGCGACCCTGAAGCGGCTGCAGATGTTCGTGCTGCGCTCCAAAGTCAAACTTGCGGACCTGACCGATACCCACGAAATCATCGGCATCGCGGGACCGAAGGCCGAGGCGAATCTGCTCGCTGCCGGACTCCCTGCGCCGGGTCAAGCGCTTGCCTGTGAGAGTTTTGCCGACGGAACGGTCATCCGGCTTGATGCTGTCAGATTCGTGCTGATCGCTTCGAGCGCGGCCGCGCCGGAACTGTGGCGCCGCTTGTCAGCGGTCGCAAAACCGGTGGGAACGCCCGTCTGGCAATGGCTCGACATCCAAGCCGGCATTCCGCTGATTACCGAGGCCACCAAGGAGGCATTCGTTCCGCAGATGGCCAACTTCGACAAGATCGGCGGTGTCAGTTTCCACAAGGGATGCTACCCCGGCCAGGAGATCGTCGCCCGGACTCAATACCTCGGGAAGGTCAAGCGGCACTTGTACCGGATTCACGCCGACCTCCCCGTTGCCGCCGGCACCTCAATCTTCTCGCCTGAAAGCCCGGAACATCCGTGCGGCATGGTCGCCAACGCTGCTCCATCGCCAGATGGCGGATACGATGCGCTGGCGGTGATTCAGGAGAGTTTTGTCGAACTGCCCGGCCTTTCGCTCGGCGAATCCGGCGGTCCGGGTTTTTCGGTTCTCCCCATCGTTGAATACACCGAGTAAGGAAAAGTCGGACCACCAGACTATTCTTCAGCGATCTCGACCGCCGTATAGACCGGAACGCGATCGAACAACTCGATGATGTCAGCGTTGCGCATGCGAATGCAGCCGTGCGAACCGGGTACCCCCATCTCGGAAGTATCGGGGCTTCCGTGGATGTAGACGTAGCGGCGCATGGTATCGACCGAGCCCAGTCGGTTGCGCCCGGGCTCGCATCCCGAAAGCCAGAGAATGCGCGTAAGAATCCAGTCGCGTGCCGGAAACGCGTCGCCGAGTTCAGGCGTGTAGAACTCACTGGTCGGGCGCCGGGCGACAAAAACGGTGTTCTCCGCACATCCATCGCCGATTTTCGCCCGAATGATGTGCTTTCCGCGCGGGGTGCAATAGCTGCCACGTTCCTCGCCCACGCCCTTGCTGGCAGTCGAGACGGGATATGAGCGTTCGACCCGGCCGCTTTCGTCGAGAAGGCTCAAGCACTGCTGGGCAATCGAAACCTTGATATGCATGACTATTGCTCTTTTCGAGTGCGCCGGCTGGCGAAAAAACTGGAGAGCAATTGGCTGCACTCTTCGGCCAACACACCGCCCTCGACCCGCGTGTGATGATTCAGTCGCTCGACGGCGAAGAGATCGACCACGCTTCCATGCACCCCCGTCTTCGGATCGCGCGCGCCGTACACCACGCGGGCGATTCGTGAATGCAGAATCGCGCCGGCGCACATTGCGCACGGCTCAAGGGTCACAAACAGTTCGCAGCCGGGCAGACGATAGTTTTCCAGG
>JAGNOM010000039.1 GCA_017990155.1 Propionivibrio sp.
GTGCAGCCGGCGATTACCGAGCGGTTGCGGAAAAAAGTAGCTGAAAAATCTTTAATGATCTGAAGGAAAAGTAGCCATGGCACTGATAATTACCGACGAATGCATCAATTGCGACGTGTGCGAGCCGGAATGCCCGAACGAAGCGATTTCGCAAGGCGCCGAGATCTATGAAATCGATCCTGGCAAGTGCACGGAGTGCGTCGGCCACTACGATACGCCACAGTGCGTCGAGGTCTGTCCGGTCGATTGCATCCCGAAGGATGACAATCACAAGGAAACGACCGAAATGCTGTGGGTCAAGTATGAAAAGCTGACCGGCAACAAGCGCCCGGCCTGACTTTAGCCTTACGGCTCATGCGACAACGCCGCTTCCCGCAGGGAAGCGGCGTTGTCCATTTTGCGGTCAGGCGGCGCTTTTCAGTTGCGGTGCATCGAGCGATTTGCCCAGCAGATGCTGGACCCGGTGGCCGGCGCGCTCGATGGCGTGGATTTGCGACACGAGATTGCTTTCGACGTGATTCAGTTCGTCGATGCGGTCTTCGAGCGTGTCGGTCGCCTGGTGGATGCGCTTGATGCTCTCCAGTCGTCGCTTGAGCTGGATCTGATGCTCGCGAACCTGAGTCTCCATCGGCGCCATGATCGCCTTCAGCCATGATTCCGCGTCGCGGTTGGCGCTATCGAAGGAGCGTCGGACCTGGCTCGCCACCTCTTCAAAGAACTTCTGCGTGACCTTGGCCTTCTCGTGGGTCATCAGCTGGAACATGGTATTGAGGTGCGTATCGCACCATTGTTCAAGACGCTCGATTTCCTTTTGATAGCGGATCAGTGAAAAGCTCGTTGGTGCGCCGAGCTTGAGGCCGTGTTCGACTGCGAACTTCTTGTAGATGGCCTCCATCATCGACAGGATCTCGAAGACTTCGTCTTCCGAGTTGTCGAGATTGGCGCGCGCGGTGTTGAAGAAACTCTTCATCGAAGACGACAGCGTTTTCGAGAACGTCGCTTCCCGCATCGCTTCACGTGTCGACGTCGTCAGCTGGCGCAAGGCGTCGAGCCCAAGGTGCGCAAAGAGCTTGTTGGTCATCTGCGAGAACACGCTGCGCACGGCGTAGTAGCGTTGCAGTCCGGATTCGAATTCTTCCTTCTCGACGCGGACCTTGCCCATCATGTATTCGACGACGCCCTTGTTCTTGCCGCGCAACTCGTTCAGTTCGCCGAGCTGTTCGCGCAGGCCGGCGAGGCGCGATTCGAGCAGTCCGCGCGACCGCATATAGATATCGGAAAACTCGGCGTCGGTGTTCTCGCGGACGATATCCTGTTTGGCCGGGATGAGTTCGTTGGACAGCGCGAGTTCGAGATCGGGCAGGCGGCTGCGTTCGAGCAAGGCGTCGTCGTCGTTGATTTTCGCGACCAGCGCCTTTTGTGCCGAGATCGGAAAGATCTGGCTTGACGGCAGGTCGAGCGTCCACGCGCAGCTATTGGTCTGTTTGGTGATCTCGGCGTTGATTTCGTCGTCCGATTTGAGCTCGTCCCACATGCTGTCGATCTTGTTGAGAACGACGAGGCGCCCTTTCTTGCGTCCGCCCGGCGCGCGGATGTGTTCGTTCCAGATGGCGAGGTCGGACTGCGTGACTCCGGTGTCGGCGGCGAGGATGAACAGCACCGCATGGGCGTTGGGCAACAACGACAGGGTCAGTTCGGGCTCGGTGCCGATGGCGTTGAGTCCGGGCGTGTCGAGGATGACGAGGCCCTGCTGCAGCAAGGGGTGCGGGAAATTGATGATGGCGTGGCGCCAGCGCGGGATTTCGACGGTGCCGTCATCCGACAATCGAACCAGCGACGAGGTCTTGTCGCCGCGCGAGAAACCGTAGCGTTCGGCGACTTCGGGGGTGACGTGGATGACTTCACTGACCGAGCGCAGCGCCTCCTGCATGGCATCGGTCGACTCTGTATCAAGCGGCACGACGCTCCATTCGGTCGGAAAACGCTTGTATTCGCTGATGCTGGCGCTCGATTCGCGCGTCTCGATCGGGAGCAGTTCGATTGACGGCGGTTTCTCGGGGTCGAACATCAGTTCGGTCGGACACATCGTCGTCCGGCCGGCGGTCGAGGGCAGGATGCGGCTGCCGTAATAGGGGAAGAAAATGGCGTTGATCAGCTCCGACTTGCCGCGCGAGAACTCGGCGACAAAGGCAATGTTCAGCCGGTCCTCGCGCAGTCTTTCGAGAATCTGCGCAATCCGCAAATCAGCCTGCGCGTCGCTGATTTCGTTTTCTGAAAGCCATCGCCGAAAGGCTTCGAGACTTTCGGACAGTTGGGCGCGCCACGAGCTATAGGCTGCGAATTGTTGTGATAACGTCATGACGGGAACCGGCAAAGTGCAGAATTTTTGACTCTATCACAAAGTCTTGCCCGATCAATTACATGCATGCTTTTGCGTGATGTGAATTCTCAATGTTGGCAGCGCGGACAGTAGAAGGTCGAGCGGCCCGCCTGACGGATGACGCGGACCGGTTGGCCGCAGGCGGGGCAGGGTTCTCCGGCCCGGTCATATACCGCGCACGAGAGCTGAAAGCAGCCGGCGCCGCCGTCGCTGTGGACGTAGTCGCGGACGCTGCTGCCGCCGGCGGCAATGGACTCGGCCAAGGTTTGTTTGATGGCCGGGATCAGCTTTTCGTAGCGTTTGCGCCCGATGCGGTTGGCGGCGCGCAAGGGTGAAATTCCGGCGCTGAACAGGCTCTCGGAGGCATAGATGTTGCCGATCCCGACGACGAAGTGGCTGTCCATCAGCAGCGGCTTGATCGGCATGCTGCGGCGCCGGGTTTGATCGTAGAGCCAGTCCGCGTTGAAAGCATCAGTCAGCGGTTCGACGCCCATGATGGCGATCAGCGGATGCGTTGCAATGGCGCCGCCTTCGTGCCAGAGAACGGTACCGAAACGCCGAGGGTCGCGAAAACGGAGCGTGGTGTTCTCGAACACGAGATCGACGTGATCGTGCTTTTGCGGCGGCGTGCCCGGTGCAACCAGGCGCAGGCTGCCCGACATGCCCAGATGCAGGATCAGCCAGCCACCGTGCTGCCGGCTTTCGCAGTCGAACAGCAGATATTTTCCGCGCCGAAGGATGCCGTCGATGCGCAAACCGGCGAGTCGGGACGACAGTTGGCCGGGGATTTCGTGGCGCAGCCTTGGCGCGCGGAAAACGGCTTCGACGATTCGCCTTCCCGGCAGAAAGGGCAGCAGGCCTTGGCGGCTGACTTCGACTTCAGGCAGTTCCGGCATTGCCGCTCCCGAGAAAAGTCCATAACATGTGCTAAACCATTATGACGCAAACGACTCCAAGCAGTTCCTATCTGCCTCGGTTGGCGCAAGGATTCCATGAAACACGTTCGAAGTACCCTTCTTCTCGCCGTGCTGACGGTATTTTTCGGCCAGCAGGCGTTCGCTGCCGATGATGCGGCCCCGCCAAAGAAACGGCCAGTGGCAAAGGAAGCCAAGCGGCCGGCCGTAGCGAACCCGAAGTCGGCCAGCGCGCAGCTTCTCGATCAGAGCGGTCAGGCCGTGTTCCAGGTGTTGGTCGCCGAAATGGCCTTGCAGCGCGGCGACACCAATCTGGCAACCAAGGCCTATTCCGATCTCTCATTGCGCACCCGCGATCCGCGCGTGCTTGAGCGGACCGTGGAAATCGCAGGCTACGCCCGGCGCTACGATATCGCGCTTGAAGCGGCGAAGCTGTGGCTGGACGTCGAACCGGGTTCGGTGCGCGCGCAGCAAATGCTCACCGGCATGCTCATCCTGTCCAACCGGATGGATGAGCTGGCGCCGACGCTGGTGCGTATGCTGGAGGCCGACAAGGAAGGACTCGGTGCGAATCTTCTCGGGCTCAACCGCATGTTCGTGCGGACCGAGGATCGGGTCGCGGTGTTCAACCTGATCGAGAAGGTGTGCCGACCTTTCTTCGGCGTCGCCGAGGCGCATTACGCCGTCGCTCAGGCGGCCAGTTCCGCATCGATGCAGGAGCGCGCGCTGGCCGAAGCGGGCCGAGCGCTTGAGTTGCGTCCCGATTGGGAGATGGCGGCCTTGCTTCAGGCGCAAATCGCCGCGCGGACCTCCTCGGCACAGGCGGTCGCGTTTCTGCAAGCGTTTGTCGAACGAAACCCGATGGCGCGGGACGTTAAATTGCAGCTGGCGCGTGCGCTGGTTGGCGAAAAACGTTACGACGAGGCGCGTCAGATCTTCAATCAGATGCTGCAGGGTTTTCCCGATAACCCGGATGTCGTCTATCCGGTCGCGCTGCTGGCGCTGCAGCAGAATGATCTGGCTGTGGCCGAAGCGCAGTTCAAGCATTTGCTGACGCTGAGCATCCCGGACAAGAGCCTCGCCTACTACTACCTCGCGCAGATCGCCGAAGAGAAGGGAAAAACTGACGAAGCGATCGATCTCTATGCCAAGGTTGAAAGTGGCGACCAGCTGGTTCAGGCGCGTATGCGCGGCGCGCAACTCCTTGCTGGTCAGGGAAAGCTTGACGAGGCGCGCAAGCTTCTGAGCGAGGCCAACGCAGTCTCTGCCGAACAATCGCTGCAGCTGGCGATTGCCGAAGCCGCGCTATTGCGCAAGGCGAAGCAGCCGCAGGCCGCTTTTGATCTACTCGACGCGCGGCTCGAAAAGCAGCCGGACAATCCCGAGTTGCTTTACGAAACCGCGCTGCTGGCCGAGCGCCTGGATCAGATGGAAATCATGGAGCGGCGCCTGCGGCGCCTGATCGAACTGCAGCCGGAGAACGGGCAGGCTTACAACGCGCTGGGCTATTCCTTCGCCGATCGGGGGATTCAGCTGACGGAGGCGCGCGAACTGATCGAAAAAGCGCAGGCGCTGATGCCAAACGACACCTTCATCCTGGATAGCCTGGGGTGGGTGCTCTATCGTCAGGGCGATCTTCCGGGCGGCTTGGCCGCGCTCGAGCGCGCTTACGGAATGCGTGACGATCCTGAAATTGCCGCGCATCTGGGCGAGGTGCTGTGGTTCATGAATCGTAAGGACGAGGCGCAGAAGCTCCTGCGTGCGGCGCAAAAGAAACATCCGGACAACGAGCCGCTGGCCGACGCCGTCAAGAAATTCGCAGACTGAAATGTCATCGAATCAAAGTCCGATGCGCTTCTTCAGCGCAGTGCTGCTGGCGTTTTGCACATTTTTGGTGACCGCGTGCGCGATAGTGCCGTCGTCGCCGGTCGTCGATTTGCCCGCGCGCGCGACGCTTGATGCATTTTCGCTGGAAGGCCGGTTCTCGTTGCGCAACGAAGACAAGAGCTACTCCGGGCGCCTGAGCTGGCGGCATGATCGGGGAGGCGATCGGGTCCTGCTTTCTTCCCCGCTCGGTCAGGGAATGGCTGAGATCGTCAGCGATACTGAGGGCGCGCACCTGACGGCGAGCGATGGTCAAATCTATTCCGCCGCCGATACCGAAACGCTGACGCGCGACGTGCTGGGCTATCCGCTGCCGTTGGCGCAGATGTCCGACTGGGTTCGCGCGACGCTTCGCGATGCTGAAGAATCGACGATCGATGAGTTCGGGCGTCCGCTCAGCCAGCGGGTTGCGATGTGGCGGATCGAGTACGGCTACGAGAACGACGACGCCAGCGCCGTGCCGAACCGCATCTTTGCCGAGCGTGTCGGCGGAGGGCTGGAACTGCGTCTGCGGATCGACGAGTGGACCCGATTGCCTTCTGAAGCGAGCCAGCCTTGATCGACGCAAGCATGAGTTCCCGCCAGGATGTCTGGACCTGGCACAGCGAATATCCCGCGCCAGCCAAGCTCAACCTGTTCCTGCATGTCGTCGGTCGGCGTGCCGACGGCTACCATCTATTGCAAACCGTGTTCCGTTTCGTCGATCACGGCGACAGCTTGTATTTTTCGCCGCGTGACGACGGCGCGGTGGTTCTGGCCAACCCGTTGCCGGGCGTTCCCCCCGAGAGTGATTTGACGGTCCGCGCCGGGCGCCTGCTGCAAGCCGAAGCCGGATTTCGGCAAGGCGTCGAGATTCGGATCGAGAAGCGTTTGCCGATGGGCGGCGGTCTGGGCGGCGGCAGTTCCGATGCGGCCACGGTGTTGCTGGCGCTCAACCATCTCTGGAAGCTCGGATTGTCGCGTCAGCGCCTGCAGGAAATCGGGCTCTCGCTGGGGGCCGATGTGCCGGTGTTCATTTTCGGGCAAAACGCCTTTGCCGAAGGCGTCGGCGAGGCTTTACGTCCGGTCGAGTTGCCGCCGGCCTGGTACGTCGTTCTGGAAACACCGGTTCAGGTGCCGACGGCGGCGATCTTTGGCGTTCCCGAACTCAAGCGCGACACACCGGCGATGCGCGCAGTCGATTGGAGGCCTGGAATGGGTACCAACGATCTGCAACCGGTGGCCGTCGCCGGCTTTCCGGCAGTCGCGGCGCATCTCGCCTGGCTTTCGGCCTTTGGCGACGCGCGCATGACGGGCTCCGGCGCGTGCGTCTTTGCCGAGTTCGCGCGGAAGGATGACGCCGAGGGCGTGCTCCGGAAAATCCCCGCCGGAATGCGCGGGTGGGTCGCCGCCGGGCTCGCGCAGCATCCCTTGCGCGGGATCGTCTGACGCGCGGCGGACATACCGAACGGGTTAAGATGGCGCCTTCGTTTCATTGCCAACGAGATCCGTCATGCCCGTCAAAATCATCCAGTCGACGTCGTCCGCCTACGCCTATCCGCTGCTGATCAAGCAACTGCTGCATACACCGCTGGCGACGGCGCCGGATCAGGAAATTACCTATCAAGGCAAGCTCCGCTACAGCTACCGCACGCTGAACGAGCGGATCAGGCGCCTGGCGAACGGGTTGACCGGCCTCGGCGTCGAGGCGGGGCAGACGGTGGCGGTCATGGACTGGGACAGCCATCGCTATCTCGAGTGTTTTTTTGCGGTGCCGATGATGGGCGCCGTGCTGCAGACAGTGAATGTGCGCCTCAGTCCGGAACAGATCCTGTTCACGCTCAATCATGCGGGCGCCGACCTGCTTCTCGTCAATCGGGATTTTCTGGGGCTCTTGGCGCCGATTGCGGATCGACTCAAGACGGTCAAGCATTTTGTCCTGCTCGATGACGAGCGCACGCCCGTCGAAGCGCCCGTTGCGTTCTCCGGCGAATATGAAGCGATGCTGGTTGAAGCCGATCCGGCTTTTGATTTCCCCGATTTTGACGAAAACGCCCAAGCGACGGTGTTCTACACGACCGGGACGACGGGCTTGCCGAAGGGCGTCTACTTCAGCCATCGGCAACTCGTGCTGCACACGCTCGGCGTCGCGACCTGTGTCGGCAGCGCGGCGGCGCATGGCCGCCTGCATCGCGAGGACGTGTATATGCCGATCACGCCGATGTTCCATGTGCATGCCTGGGGATTTCCGTACATCGCGACGCTGCTCGGCTTGAAGCAGGTTTACCCCGGGCGCTACCTGCCGGGGGCGCTGCTGCACCTGATCGAGAGCGAAAGAGTCACTTTCTCGCATTGCGTGCCGTCGATCATGCAGATGCTGTTGAGCCATCCCGGCGGTGAGGCGGTTGATCTCAGCCGCTGGAAGGTGCTGATTGGCGGCTCGGCAATGTCGCCGGCGCTTGCCAGCGCGTCGCTCAAGCGGGGAATCGACGTGCTGACGGGTTACGGCATGTCGGAAACCTGCCCGGTGCTGACCATTGCGCATCTGCACAGCGATGACCTGGTGGCGTCGCTTGAGCAGCAGGTGAGCTTGCGCTGCAAGACGGGTTTGCCGCTGCCGCTCGTCGACCTCCGAATCGTCGACGCCGAAATGGCGGATGCGCCGCATGACGGCGAGGCGACGGGCGAAGTCGTCGTGCGTGCGCCGTGGCTGACGCAGGGCTATCTCGATGCGCCGCAGGCATCGTCGGAACTGTGGGCCGGCGCCTATCTGCACACGCAGGATATCGGCAATATCGACGCGCGCGGGTACGTGAAAATCACCGACCGCATCAAGGACGTGATCAAGACGGCTGGCGAGTGGACGTCCTCGCTTCAGCTCGAAGACGTGGTGATGCAGCATGAAGCGGTCAGCGAAGTCGCCGTCATCGGCCAGCCCGACGAAAAGTGGGGTGAGCGGCCGCTGGCGCTGGTGGTGCTCAAGCCCGGTTTTGAAGGTCAAGTGACCGAGCATGCGATCCGTAATTTCGCCGCGCATCTGGTCGAAGCGACCGGGATTTCGCGCCACGGCGTGTTGTTGCAGGTGCGTTTCGTCAAAGCGCTGGCCAAGACCAGCGTCGGCAAGATCAACAAGCGCGAGATGCGCGAGACCTTCATTTGACGGGCGAGAGCAAGCGCCTTCATGGCGGTGGTCTGTGTATTCCGTGGTGCCCGTCTCGGCGAATCAAGAAGATTGGCGCAGGCATTCGCAGCCCCTGTTCTTTTTGAAAAAAATATGTATAATCCACGCCTCGCTTGCTAGCACTTGTCTGGTGAGCAACTGCTGGGGAGTCGCCAAGTTGGTTAAGGCACCGGATTTTGATTCCGGCATTCGAAGGTTCGAATCCTTCTTCCCCAGCCACTCAGTTTCTTTCAAGCCGGGCAGGTAGGTCGCTTACCTGCCCGTTTTGCTTTGACTCGACGTCTTTCAGTTGCCAGGGAGTGGTCTGTGGCTTACGACAGCTTGATGGTTTTCACCGGTAACGCCAATCCGAAGCTGGCTGCAGAAGTCGTCAGGCGTTTGAATATCTCCCTTGGTCGGGCCAACGTCGGGCGTTTCTCGGACGGCGAGATCACCGTCGAAATTCAGGAGCACGTTCGCGGTAACGACGTCTTCATCCTGCAATCGACCTGTTCGCCGGCCAACGAAAACCTGATGGAGTTGCTGGTGATGGTCGATGCGCTCAAGCGCGCATCCGCCGGTCGGATTACCGCCGCCATCCCCTACTTTGGCTATTCGCGTCAGGATCGCCGCGTGCGCTCGGCGCGGGTGCCGATCGCTGCCAAGCTGGTTGCCGATCTGCTGACTGCCGCCGGCGTGCAGCGCGTTCTGACGATGGATCTCCACGCCGAACAGATCCAGGGCTTCTTCAACATCCCGGTCGACAACATCTATTCCTTGCCGATCATGCTGGCCGATGTCTGGAAGAAGGACTTCGACAACCTGATGGTCGTGTCGCCCGACGTCGGTGGTGTGGTGCGTGCCCGTGCGCTGGCCAAGCGTCTCGAATGCGATCTGGCGATCATCGACAAGCGCCGGCCGAAGGCCAACGTCTCGGAAGTCATGAACATCATCGGTGAGGTTGAAGGCCGCACCTGCGTGCTGATGGACGACATCGTCGACACCGCCGGCACCCTGTGCAAAGCGGCCGCGGCGCTGAAGGAGCACGGCGCCAAGCGCGTTCTGGCCTACTGCGTGCATCCGGTGCTTTCCGGTGCGGCGATCAGCCGGATCAATGATTCGGCGCTCGACGAGCTGGTTGTCACCGATACCATCCCGCTCTCCGAAGAGGCTCAGAAGTCGCCGCGCATTCGCCAGTTGTCCGTCGCCGATGTGCTGGCCGAAACGATTCGCCGGATCAGCAATGAAGACTCGGTTTCTTCACTGTTTATTGAATAGTTTTTTAACCCCCTGTCTGGTCGCGGGCAGGGTTTGTAGTCTGTAGTCGTACCTACCAGGAGCTGTCATGAAATTTGAACTGAATGCAAGCAAGCGCGAATTGCAGGGGTCCGGAGCGAGCCGCCGCCTGCGCCGCGCCAACAAAGTACCGGGCATCATCTACGGTGGCGTCGCCGCGCCGGCCTTGATCGAGCTCGACCATAACGACATTCTTCTTGCCCTGCGCAAGGAAGCGTTCCACTCGTCCGTGCTGACGATCAAGCTCGACGGCGCTGTCGAAACCGTCCTGCTGCGTGATTCGCAGATGCATCCGTACAAGCCGTTGGTGCTGCACGTCGATTTCCTGCGTGTTGACGCAACCCACGCGATTCACCAGAAGGTGCCGCTGCACTTCGTCAACGCCGATATGGCGGTTGGTGTGAAGCTCGATGGTGGCGTCGTTTCGCACGCCATGAACGAAGTCGATGTCGCCTGCCTGCCGCAGGATCTGCCGGCCTTCATCGAAGTCGATCTGAAGGATCTGAAGGGCGGCCAGACGTTGCACGTTTCGCAACTGTCGTATCCGAAGGGCGTCAAGCCGGTCATGCACGGTGAAGACGACCCGGTCGTCGTAGCCATCACGGTCAAGAAGGCAGCCGCTGCCGAAGGCGAAGAAGCCGCTCCGGCTGCTTGATACTTCGTTCCTGAATGACGGGCCGCCGTATGGTTTTCACCTGCGGCGGCTTTGTTTTGTCAGAGCAGATCACAAACAATGCCAGCCATCGCACCGCGTCTTGTCGTCGGTCTCGGTAATCCCGGGGCCGAGTACGAGGACAACCGCCATAACTTGGGTTTCTGGTTTGTCGACCGGTTGGCGCGCGACCTCAAGGTGTCGCTCGCGCCGCAAGGCAAGTTCTTCGGGCACGTCGGCCGTCTGGATGATCTCTGGTTGTTGAAGCCGAGCACTTTCATGAACCGCTCCGGTCAGGCGGTCGTTGCGCTCGCGCGTTTCTACAAGATCATGCCGGACGAAATACTGGTGGTGCATGACGAGCTGGATTTGCAGCCCGGCGTCATTCGCCTGAAGCAGGGTGGCGGGAACGGCGGACACAATGGCCTGAAAGATATCCAGGCGCATCTGACGACGCCCGATTTCTGGCGTCTGCGCTTGGGAATCGGTCATCCCGGTGAGCGGAACGAAGTCGTAAACTACGTCCTGAAAGCGCCGCGCCGCGAGGAACAGGAGCTGATCGATCAGGCCATCGATCGCTGCTTGCTTGCCTGGCCCAAACTGGGCGCCGGCGACTACGAGGCTGCGCAGCGCCAGCTTCACCCCAAAGCTGTTTAACGAATGCAATAGCATGCAACGCATAGGAAACACACCATGAGCCTCAAATGTGGAATCGTCGGTCTGCCCAACGTGGGCAAGTCCACCCTCTTCAATGCCTTGACCAAGGCCGGCGTGGCGGCGGAGAACTATCCGTTCTGCACGATCGATCCTTCGGTGGGCGTCGTCGAAGTGCCGGACAAGCGCCTCGACCAGTTGAGTGCCATCGTCAAACCGCAGCGCGTTGTGCCGGCGGTGACCGAGTTCGTCGACATCGCCGGCTTGGTCGCCGGGGCGTCGAAGGGCGAGGGCCTGGGCAACAAGTTCCTGGCCAATATCCGCGAAACCGATGCCGTGCTGCACGTCGTGCGCTGCTTTGCCGACGACAACGTGATCCACGTCTCGGGCAACGTGGACCCGATCCGCGACATCGAGGTGATCGACACCGAACTGGCGCTTGCCGACATGGCGACCGTTGAAAAGGCGCTGCTGCGTTACCGCCGTCCGGCGAGCGCGGGCGACAAGGAAGCCAAGATCCTGTGCGCTGTTCTCGATAAATGCTTTGCCCAGCTTGACCAGGGCAAGCCGGTTCGCGCGCTCGGTCTCTCCAAGGAAGAATGGCTGAATCTCAAGCCGTTCTGCCTGATCACGGCCAAGCCGGTGCTCTACGCGGCCAATGTGGCCGAGGGTGGCTTCGAAAACAATCCGCATCTCGACGCCGTGCGCGCCCATGCGGCGGCAGAGAAGGCTGAAGTCGTTGCGGTCTGCGCGTCGATCGAGGCGGAAATCGCCGATCTTGACGACGAAGAAAAGAAGATTTTCCTGGCCGACCTCGGTCTGGACGAGCCGGGACTCGACCGCCTTGTGCATACCGGCTACCACCTGCTTGGTCTGCAAACTTACTTTACGGCCGGAGTCAAGGAAGTGAGGGCGTGGACCATTCACCGCGGTGACACGGCACCGCAGGCCGCCGGCGTCATCCATACCGACTTCGAACGCGGCTTCATTCGCGCGCAAACCATCGCCTTTGACGACTTCATTGCGTATAGCGGCGAGCAAGGCGCCAAGGAAGCCGGCAAGATGCGCGCCGAGGGCAAGGAATACATCGTCAAGGATGGCGACGTCCTCAACTTCCTGTTCAACGTCTAGTCGTTTGATCTAGGGGCGCGGGAGCGTGGGGGCGACCGGACGTGCGGGATCGTCGGCCGGCTACCGCGGCCGTTTTGCGCCTTCTCCGACGGGTCCGCTGCACTTCGGCTCCCTCGTTGCGGCCGTCGGCAGCTATCTCGACGCGCGCGCGCATGGCGGCGAGTGGCTGCTCCGGATCGAGGACGTGGACGGCCCGCGCACCGTTCCCGGCGCGGCTGACGCCATCCTGCGCACGCTCGAAGGATTCGGCTTTGAGTGGGATGGCGAAGTGCTTGTCCAGAGCCGCCGCCTTGATCTCTATCACTCGGCCCTGGTTCGGCTGCAACTCGACGGTCTGGTTTATCCCTGTGCCTGTTCCAGAAGCGAGATCGCGGCGGCGACGCATCAGTTGTCGGTCGATGGTGGCTTGCTCTATCCTGGCTTGTGCCGAAATGGCCTGCCCGAAGGTCGGGCGGCGCGGGCCTGGCGTTTGCGAGTACCCGATCGCGAATTTCGTTTTGTCGATCGTGTCCAGGGTGAAAGACGGCAGAATCTGGAGCGGGAAGTCGGTGATTTCGTTCTGCTGCGTGCCGATGGCCAGTACGCCTATCAACTGGCAGTCGTCTTCGACGACGCGGCACAGGGCGTTAATTCAGTAGTGCGCGGCGTTGATCTGCTCGATTCAACGGCGCGGCAGATGTGGTTGCAGGAGTGCCTGGGGCTGCCGACGCCGAGCTACGCGCACCTTCCCGTTGCCGTGAATGCGGCTGGCGAGAAACTCTCGAAGCAGACGCGTGCGATGGCCGTGAATCCTGAGGCGGGAACTCAGCTCCTGGCCTTCGTGCTTCGCTTTCTCGGGCATTCGGTTCCGGAAGCCATGACCAAGGCTTCCCTGCGAGACTTTTGGGCATGGGCGGTCGCAGCCTGGTCCATGGAGCGCGTGCCGTCAGTGCGCGCGATATTCCCCGGCGACAGCCTGGTTCCCTGAAAAAGCGCCTGCGGCATCCATCCCCGTAGCGCTTACTTGCTCCGGGGCAGCAGATGCGCGGAAAGTGCGGCGTGATCGGAGATCTTCGACCACGGCGAGCCGCTGTGAACGAACGCGCTGGAGACCGACAGGCCGCGCACGTAGATCCGGTCAAGACGAAGCATGGGTAGTTTGGCGGGATAGCTGCGGCCGGGCCGACATGCATCGCCGCCGACGCCACCGAAGACCTCTTCCAGATCAAGGCGTTTAGCGAGCAGCTCGCTGGCTTCGTTGCGCCAGTCGTTGAAATCGCCGGCGATGATCAGCGGCGAATCCGTTCCGGCCACTTCGCCGAGGTACTGTGCGAGCGCGTCCATTTGTCGCCGGCGTGAGCGCGCGAACAGCGAGAGGTGGACACAGACGCAATGCACGGGCCGGGGAAGCCCCGGAACGTTGATCGAGCAATGTAGCAGGCCGCGCCGCTCGAAGCGGAGGTGCGTCACATCCTGATTGTGCGAGTGTGCGATCTGGAATCGGGAGAGGATCGCGTTCCCGTGATGCCCGTGGTCGTAGATGACGTTTCGCCCGTAGGCCGTCGATTGCCAGACGTCCTCGGCGAGAAAGTCGTGTTGGGCTCCGCTCGGCCAGTTGGCGATGGCCTCGGCATGCCGTTCGTGCATGCCCTGCACTTCCTGCAGAAATACGATGTCGGCGCCCAGCGCACGCAACTGCTCGCGCAGTTCGCGCACCATCATGTGACGGTTGAACTGGGAAAAGCCCTTGTGGATGTTGTACGTGACGATGTGCAAGTGCGACTTGTTCACGCCACTCACGATGCTGCGAGCATCTTCTCCACGGCCAGCCGGGCGAGTTCCGCCTCGTGTTCCGGTACGCTGATCTGATTGACGACGTTGCCGTCGGCCAGGTTCTCGAGCGTCCAGGCCAGATGTTGCGGGTCGATGCGCTGCATGGTTGAGCACATGCACACGGTCGGCGCCATGAACTGAACGATCTTGCCTTCGGGTTTGACCTCTTCGGCCAGGCGATTGACCAGGTTCAACTCGGTGCCAACGAGCCAGCGCGTATTCGGCGCGGCTTCCTTGATGACCTTGACGATGTGTTCGGTCGACCCGACGAAGTCCGATTGCCGACACACCTCGAAACTGCATTCCGGGTGGGAAATGACTAGTCCGTCCGGATGCTGGTTGCGGAACTTGAGGATGTGCGCCGGTTGGAACATCTGGTGCACCGAGCAATGCCCCTTCCACAGCAGCAGTTTGGCCTTGCGGATTTGCTCCGGCGTCAGGCCGCCCATTTCCAGGTC
>JAGNOM010000246.1 GCA_017990155.1 Propionivibrio sp.
GCGTTCTTCGAAGCGAGCTTTTTCCATGCATCCAGATTTGACGAGTCGGCAAATACTGGCTTGTTCTCGGTGGACATGACTATACCTTTCAGGAAGTAAAAACTTTGGGGCGTTTTTCAACCGGAAACTTTTAAACCGGAAACCGGTCAATGAACCGCGCAGACATGCGGAACTCACTCGCCACGAGGCCGTAATGCTACTCTTATCCCCCCGCCAAAAGCAAGGAAAAGCCGGCCTTTCAGACGCTTCTGGCATGGTGTTTCAAGGCTTTGAACGGCACTCTCGGGCGCGCATTCCGTCATTCAAAAAGCTTCCACAGCATGCGTCCGGCAAGGACGATCAGCAACCCCGAGAAGACGCGTTTCAGTGTAACAACCGGTAGCCGGTGCGCCATGCGCGCGCCGAGTGGAGCAATCAGCATGCTCGGCGGAACGAGCCAGGCAAGCGCCGGCAGGTAGATGAATCCCAGACTGAGCGACGGCAGGCCGGCATGCTGATAGCCGTTGAAGGCGTAACCGAGGGCGCTGCCCAGCGCAATCGGAAAACCCACCGCCGCCGAGGTGCCGATGGCCTTACGCACCGGAACGTTGCACCAACTCAGGAAAGGCACGGTAAACGCGCCGCCGCCGATGGCGACGAGCGAGGAAACGGCGCCGATACCCGTACCGGTGGCGATGATGCCGACGGTTCCCGGCAGTTCGCGCGTTGCTTTCGGCTTGATATCGAGAACCATCTGCAAGGCGACGAAGCAGACGAAGCAGGTGAAGAAAATTGCCAGTGGCCGCGCGTCGATGCTCGATGCGAACAGGGTTCCGAGCAAGGTGCCGAAGAGGATTCCCGGAGTGATCTGCAGCACGATCTTCCACAGAACGGCCCGATGCTGATGATGGGCGCGCAAGCTCGACAGTGAAGTAAAGACGATGGCCGCTGCCGAAGTGCCCAGTGCGATATGCAGCGTTTCGCCGGCGGGAAAGTGTCCCTGGGCGGCGAAGAGCATGGTCAGCACCGGAACCATCACCAGCCCGCCGCCAATACCGAGCATGCCGGCCGAGAATCCGGTGAACAGCCCGAGCGCGATATAAGCCAGCGACCAGCTCACAGGCGTGCTTTCAGGATCGCGGCCATCTGGTCCCGACTCAGCGTCGCCGGGCTGTTCTTGCCGTTGGTCTTGTCGAGGATGGCGGCGAAATCGGCTTCGCCGATGCCGTAATGCCCGAGTCGCGGAATCCGCGTGCGCTCGATCCATTCTGTCAGCGTACTTACCAACAGATCGCAATCGTGCTGCAGCGATACCGGGTGCTTGCGCGCGAGCACGGCACCCGCTTTCGCGTACTTCCGAAGCGCAAGCTGATTCTTCTCCGGTTCCTTGAACAACGCTTCGATCGTCACCCGCGTCGCCTCGCCAATCAAAGTGCCGCAAACCACGCCGTGCGGAACCGGATGGAAGCCGCCAAGCGGGCCGGCGTAGCCGTGCACAACGCCGAGGCCGGCATTGGCGAGCGTCACGCCGGAGAGCAGCGCGCCGTACGCAATATGGCCGCGCGCTTCGATATCGTTGGCTCCATTCTCCACGGACGGCAGAAAACCGGCGGCAACGTGCTCGAGGCCACTCAGTGCGAGGGCATCAGTCATCGGTGACGCCTTGATCGAAACGTAGGACTCGAGCAATTGCGTCAGTGCATCGAGACCACACGCCGCAGTGACGTCTGGTGGACAGGAAAGCGTCAGCTCGGGATCGACGAGCGCAATGTCGGGCACGAATTGGTCGTGGCGCAGCGAGCTCTTGTAGCCGGCGCGACCGATGTCGCTGAGCACGGCGTTCTTCGTCGCCTCGGCGCCGGTGCCGGACGACGTGGGGATGGCGATGAACGGCGTCTTCCGGCCGTCGTGCTTCCGGGTATCCTTGCATTCGAGATACTCGACCACCGAATCGCCAGAGGGCAGCATCGCCGAAATCGCCTTACCGGCGTCGATCGCGCTACCGCCGCCGATGCTGACGACCCAGTCCGGATTTTCAGCACGGTAGCGCGCAACCGTTTCGTCGACGAAGGCCGGCGACGGCTCACCGCTCACCGACACCTGAAAGACTGTGACGCCCACCGTGTCGAGTGCTGCCATCAAACGCTCGCAATGCGTCGAGCGCCTGAACGAAGACGAGCCGGTGACGAACAGAACCCGCTTGCCGCGCGAAGCGATCAGTGCGGGCAGTCGGGACAGCATCCCCGCACCGAAATGGATCTCTGGCATGCGGGCAAAAACAAAGGAGGTGATCGTCGGTGCGCTTCTCATGGAGCTCTTTCGTCAGATGATGAGGACGGCGTTTGGCAGTTCGTCGGGATTGGGGCCGTGCGCGGGGAAGTGGCGCACCAGCACTTGACTGATCGCGAGTACGCCAGCGATCGCGCCTTCGCGGAAACGGCCGTCGTGAAAAGCCGCTTCCATGTCGTGACAAATCGCCTGCCAGGTCGCCTCGCCCACCATTTTGTTGATACCGCGATCGGCGAGGATCTCCACCTGCCGGTCGGCGAGCAGCATATAGATCAGCACCCCGCTGTTGTCTTCGGTATCCCACACGTTCAGATCGGAGAAAACCTCGAGCGCACGTTGCCGCGCCGTCGTCCCATGCAACAAATGCGGGAACGACAAGCCGGCCTCGACGACGAAGCGCAATTCCCCGCGATGCCGTATTTCCGAGGACGCGACTTCAGTCTCGATGGCCTCCAGCGCGTCGGCCGGGAAGGCGCGCCGAACACGCCACGGCGGGTAAACCAGGTGGGTCAGGATTCGTTTCATCGTGTTCTCCATCTCACCAGCGCCCGGACGCGCCGCCGCCGCCAAATCCACCGCCACCACCGGAGAAGCCCCCGCCGCCGCTACCACCGCCCCAGCCGCCGCGATGACCGCCCGACGAACGGCCGATGCCGGTGCCAACGCGCCGCGACGAATTCGTGGCGACGAAGAAGAAGGCGGCAAGGCCAAAGATAATGGACGCCGCGAGTCGCCCCGAAACAAGCCAGGCGGCGGTGCCGACCACACCCCCCAGGGCCAGGCCGCCGAACAGTCGGCCGAACAGCGAACGGAATACGGAACCGAACAGGAACAGCGCGAAGACGAGCCACGGCGGGATGTCGAAGAAGGCGTCGAAAGCCTCGTCGACCATATCGCCGGCATCGGCCCTCTCGCGCACGGCAGCCGAATCGTCAGGCGACCCGACTTCGCGCTCGCCGAGAATCAGCGCCTCGATCCGCTGCACGCCCTCGATCAGTCCGCCGGCGAAGTCGGCGCGCTTGAATCGCGGCGTTATCACCTCGTCGATGATTCGTCGTGCAATCGCGTCCGGGATCTGGCCTTCGAGACCGTAGCCGACCTCGATGCGCACCGTACGGTCGTTTTTGGCCACCAGCAGCAACAGACCCTGATCGGCCTTGTTCGGATCGCCGGACTTGCTCGCCTTGTGGCCGAGCTTCCAAGCCTCGACGACGCGCATCGAATACTGCTCGATGCTCTCCGGTTGCGTGCTCGGGACGAGCAATACCGCCATCTGGGCCGAACTGTTCGATTCAAGCTTCTGCAATCTCTCTTCAAGCGCACGGACCTGTTCGACCGAGAGTGTGGCCGTCAGGTCGGTCACGCGCGCCTGCAGCGGCGGAACGGGGACTTCGGCCCAGGCAGCCGCCGCCAGCCAGCAAACGAGGCAGACGAGCCAGCGCGTCAAGCGATGCTTCATCGATTACTGCGCCGCCGGCGCCGGGCTGCCGAAGTCGACCTTGGGCGCGGTCGAGATCGCCTTCTCGTTTTCAACAGCAAAGCTAGGTTTGGTCTGGTAACCCATGACCATCGCCGTCAGGTTGGAGGGGAAGGAACGAACCGTCGTGTTGTACTCCTGTACCGCCTTGATGAAGCGGTTGCGCGCCACCGTCACGCGGTTCTCCGTGCCTTCGAGTTGCGCCTGCAAGTCGCGGAACGCACCGTCAGCCTTCAGCGTCGGATAGTTCTCCGAAACCGCCAAAAGGCGCGACAGGGCCGAGGTCATCTGCGCCTGCGCCTGCTGGAACTGGGCAAAAGCCGCCGGATCGTTGATCAGCTCTGGCGTTGCCCGGATCGAGCCGACCTGCGCGCGGGCCTCGGTGACCTGCGTCAGCACTTCCTTCTCGTGGGCGGCGTAGCCCTTCACCACGTTGACGAGATTCGGTACCAGATCGGCACGCCGCTGGTACTGGTTCAGCACCTCGGCCCAGGCCGCCTTGATCTGTTCGTCCTGCGCCTGCATGGCGTTGTAGCCACAGCCGGAAAGCAGGAATGCTGCGATCAGGGAAATGAACAATGAAAGACGGCGCATACAACCTCCTGAAGGGAATGGCGGACGGGTCGCGTGGCGCGAACCGGAACGGCAATATCTTACACGCGCTGCGCCGCGCCCACCCGATGCCGCCGGGATTCGATAGAATGTTTCGCTGCCTGTTTCTCCCGGTTTCATCATGACTCATCAAGATCTCGCAATTTCCGAACGCGACGCGGATCGTTTCTCCGTGCTGGCGCTGACGACGCCTGTCGCCATGGGCTACATCCCGCTCGGCACCGTGTTTGGCTTTCTGTTCGTCCAGGCCGGCGCCGAATGGTGGCTGGCGGTCCTGTCCAGCGTCGTCGTCTTTGCCGGTGCCGCGCAGTACATGATGATTCCGATGCTCGCCGCCGGCTTGCCGGTCGGAGCGATTGCGCTGGCGACGCTGATCGTCAATCTGCGCCATGTGTTCTACGGCCTGTCGCTGCTCAACAAGTTTCCACCGCGCGGATTGCTCCGCTGGTACATGGTCTTTGCGCTGA
>JAGNOM010000247.1 GCA_017990155.1 Propionivibrio sp.
TGCAGACGCAGTACCGGGATGCGCTGATCGTGCATCGGCTCGACTACGACACGTCCGGCCTGCTCGTGCTGGCGCGCGGCAAGGCGATGCATCGCAGCCTGAGCATCCTGTTTCAGGAGCGCAAGGTCGAGAAGCGTTACGTCGCCGTCGTCGACGGCCAAATGGAAAACGATGCCGGCGAAGTCAATCTGCCGCTCATCGTCGATTGGCCGAATCGCCCGCGCCACATCGTCGATTTCAACATCGGCAAGCCGTCGCTCACGCTCTATCGCGTGCTCAGCTACGACGCCGAAGCCCACGCGACGCGCGTCGCGCTGACGCCGGAAACCGGGCGCACGCACCAGCTGCGCGTGCACATGCAGTCGCTCGGCCACCCGATTCTCGGCGACACGCTCTATGCCACCGAACAGGCGTTGGCCAAGGCCGATCGCCTCCAGTTGCACGCCGAATACCTCTCCTTCGCGCACCCGCAAACCGGGGAAATGATGAGTTTCAACTGCCCCGCTGAATTTTGAGCACCGAGCGCGGTCGAAGCGCGCGAGGAGACTATCAATGATTTCGAAACACCCGCTATGGCTGGTCGGATTCCGGCCATTTTTCATTCTGGCCTGTCTGTCCGGCCTTTCCCTGCCCTTGATCTGGTCGCTGATGTTTTCCGGCACGCTGCCGATGCCGACAACGAGGTTCTCGGCGATTCAGTGGCACGCGCACGAGATGTTCTTCGGCTTCGGCTGGGCGGTACTCGGCGGCTTCCTGCTGACCTCGACCAAGAACTGGGTCAAGATCCGCGGCTATCACGGCAACGCGCTGATCTACCTTGTCATCGTCTGGATACTGGAGCGCGCCGCCGTCTGGTTTCAGGGCGCACTGCCTCCCGCAGTTTTCTTTGTCGCCAACAACCTGTTCCTGACGTCGATCGTCGTCATGCTGCTCATCTCGCTGATCCGGCACCGCGAGAACGATTCCTTCGCCGACAACTACTTCTTCCTGGTGATGTTGCCGGCGTTCCTGATCGCCAAGAACGTCCTGCTCAGCACCGACCATTTCCAGAGCGGAATCGACATGACGATGGGCCTGTTCCGGCTGGCCTTTCTCGTGATGTTCGAACGCACGCTGACGCAGTTCATGCGCAACGTGTTCAGCGTCGAGATCCTGCGCAATCCTGTGCTGGACACGACGATCAAGTCGCTCGCCGTGCTGCTCGTTCCCGCCAGCTTCATGGCGCCGCCGATCGCCGGCTGGATCAGCCTGTTGCTTGCCGTTTTGATGCTCGGACGATTCGCCTTCTGGAAGCCGCAACTCGCCCTGCGCCGGATCGACCTCGGCATCATGTATCTCGGCTATCTCGCCATTACCGCGCAACTGGTGCTCAAGTTCCTTGAGCAAACCACTACGCCGACGTGGGTCGGCACGCTCTCGGTCCATGTCTTCACCTTGGGTGCGATGGGGCTGGTGATCCCGGCGATGATCGTGCGCATCGCCAAGGGCCACACCGGGCGCAAGGTCGGGTTCGACAGCCTCGACAAATGGGTGCTGCGCATCATGGTCCTCGGCCTCATCGTGCGCACCGTCGCGCCGCAGATCCACCCGGTGTGGTACCTGCACTGGTTACATCTCGCGGCGACCTGCTGGCTGATCGGCTTCGCCATCCTCGCCTGGCGCTACGTACCCTTCCTCACGCAGGCGCGCATCGACGGCAAGGAACACTAAAGCGTCACAAACGCACAATCATCCGTCCAGCTGAGCCTGCGCCAGCTCGCCGAGCGTCATCAGTGCGTGCACATGGCGATCCGAGAAGTTGTAGCAGCCCGACAGCCGGATGTGCCGTTCATGCCGGCCCGATGGCGAAAACAGGCTGCCCGGCGTAATGGTCAGGCCGCGCGCCAGCGCGTCGTCGCACAGGCGGTTGGCGTCGCAGCCCGACGGCAGTTCGACCCACACGAGGAAACCACCGGTCGGCTCGGTGGCGCGCGTCCCGGCCGGAAAGGCGTCGTCGATCAGACCGCGCAAACGGTCAACCTGCCCGGCATAGACACGGCGCAAGCGGCGCAGATGCTGCGCGTAGCCGCCCGATTCAAGGAATGCGCCAAGCACTTCACAGAGGAAAGCTGGCTGCGCGACCGAGGCAGTGAACTTCAGGCTGGAAATGCGACGCTGATAGCGCCCAGCCTCCATCCAGCCGATGCGAAAACCTGGCGCGAGCGTCTTGGTGTAGGAGGTGCAGAGGATCACCCAGCCGTCGCGGTCGAAAGACTTTACCGTTGGCTGTAGCGGTGTCGCGTACTGCATCTCGGCATACAGCGCGTCCTCGATGACCGGCACGCGATAGGTGTGTGCGAGTTCGGCGAGGCGCTGCTTGCCAGCGACCGGCATGCTGGTGCCGAGCGGGTTATGCACGCTCGGCATGGTGACGATGGCCTGCACGCGTTTCTCCGAGAGCAACAGCTCCAGCGCATCGAGCGACATGCCTTGATCGGGATGCGTCGGCACCTCGATCACGCGCAGGCCGAGGTGATCGGCGAGCGAGATCAGGTTGAAATAGGTCGGCGACTCCACCGCGATCGTATCGCCCGGCCGCGTGATGCCGCGCACGGCCAGCTGCAGCGCCTCCATGCAGCCGTTGGTCAGGATGATGTCGTCGGCTTCGAGCGTCATGCCGAGGTCGCGCGCGTGGCGGACAATCTCGCGGCGCAGGAGCAGCGAACCGGGCGGCAGCGAGTAGTCGGTGAGCAGTTCCGGCCGGCGCCGCGCGTGGTCGGCGACGAGGCGGCTCAACTGACGGTTCGGGTAGTAGTCGCTGCTCTTCGGGCAAGCGAGCGAGAGATCGATGGTGTCGGGATTCGACTGAGCGGCGACGACAGCCGAAATGCGGTCGAGCACCGAGGCGTCGGCCGGTTTCGCTTTGGCCGGTCGCATCGACAACGCCGGCGGTGGGGGCGACGGCAGACGCGAGCGCACGAAGTAGCCCGACTGCGGGCGCGCTTCGACCTGACCGCGAGCTTCGAGCTGCGCATAGGCGGCGAGTACCGTATTGATGCTCAGGCTGCGGCTGCGCGCCGTCTCGCGCACGGACGGCAGGCGGGCACCAGCTGGCAGGCGACCGTCGCTGATGGCGGTACGCAACTCGTCGGCCAGGGTTTGATAGAGCGCGGTCGGACCACCTTGCGTTGTCGTGGATTCGGCGGGCACAGATTGCATGCGGGTCTCCGGGTACAGATCAGAATCATCAAAACTGTGCCCAGTATAATCAACTAAATCTGACTCTGTAACCATAAAGCAAAGTCGCCTACAGTGAGCACTCCATTTCTATCGGAGGCCCGCGATGCTCGATCTACCCCTGCTCACCTACATGGCCACCATGTCCGTCACCCCCGGACCGAACAACCTGATGCTCGCGGCGAGCGGTGTCAATTTCGGCTTTCGCCGGACGCTGCCGCACATGCTCGGCATCAGCATCGGTGTCGGCATCCAGATCGTCCTCGTCGCCGGCCTGCTGGCCTGGGTCATGACCTGGCTCGACGCGCTGCGCCTGCCGCTCGTCTTCGTCGGATGCGGCTACCTGCTCTGGCTGGCGTGGCGTCAGGCAGGCGCGGGGCAGCCGGGCAATAGTGAGAAAAGCCGGCCCTTGGGCTTCTTTGGCGCCGCACTCTTCCAGTGGGTGAACCCCAAGGCGTGGATGATGGTGCTCAACGCCGCGATTCTCTTCCTGCCGCACGGCAACTGGACGGCCGTCCTGTGGATGGCGGCGATGAGCGTCTTCGTCAATCTGCCGTGCATTGCCGTCTGGGCTTTCGCCGGTGACAAGCTGCGGCTCACGCTGCGCGATCCGCTCGCCCTGCGCGTCTTCAACTACACGATGGCGGCGGCGCTTGCGGCGACGGCGTTGTGGATCGTGGCGGATGAGTTCCTGGCGGGATGAGTCCCGTTCGTGGTAAGCACGTCCCACAAGGGGACTTCCTTCGGGGCGCCAAACCACAGAAAGGCCTTCGACAAGCTCAGGCCGAACGGTTGGCGGCTCGCTACTCCTTGCCGCCGCACGCGATCTGCCGGATCTTGTCCGGCGGACCGCCGGCCTCGACGCGTTCCCACCGCGGCTCGGCCGGCTGCTCCTTGGCGACCAGCTTGCCGATCCCCATCTGCTCGGAATAGGCCTCGCTGACCAGCGCGCGGAAACGCGGTTCCTTGCAGTCGTATTCGGCGAGCGTCTTGATCGACCACACGACCGTCTGCGGATCGGCCCACTGCGCGACCGTGAAATCCATCAGCTGCCAGATCTGCGCCAGATCGCCGTTGCGCAGGATCTGCTTCTGCTCAAGATAGATGCGGAAGTTCTCCGTTCGGCCGAGTTGTATCCATTCAGCCGCCGCGCTGCCGGCGACGAGCAGCGCGGAGAGCGCGAAGAGGAGCGGACGAACGGGTTTTCGAATGGTCGTTTTCATGGCGCGATGCGTGCGGTTAGGTCCGGGGTTTGCCGGGGTCATGCAAGAGCCACACATGGTAACGCGTGGCGCGGCTTACGCGCCGGCTTTCACCTTCAAGGATTTCTTCGGATAGATGTCGAAACGGCTCGAATTGCCTTCGAGCGCAAACGCCGGCTTCGGCCCGGCGATCGCCGGCGCCTTGCGCGCGCGCTTGACGACGACGCGGTGCGTCGCCAGCGCCAGCGCCGCTTCGAGCAAGGCCGGCGCGTCGCCGTCGTCACCGACGACGGGGCGGAAGAGGCGCATCTCCTTCTTCACCAGCGCGCTCTTGTCGCGGTGCGGGAACATCGGGTCGAGATAAACGACCTGTGGAACCTCATCAGGCCATGCGTTCAGGCGC
>JAGNOM010000040.1 GCA_017990155.1 Propionivibrio sp.
GGGCAAGCCCCTGACGGTCAAGTACGTTCCGGTGACCGGCGAATCTCGCTTCCCCTACGTGGTCGACGGCAAGATTGATCTCGAGTGCGGTAACTCGACCAACACCAAAGCACGGCGCGAGAAGGTCACCTTCAGCATGCCGCTCTATTTTTCCTCGGCGAAGCTCCTTGTTCGCGAGGGATCGGGGATCACGAAGTTCAGTGATCTTGCCGGAAAAACACTCGCCGTCGAGAATGGTAGTACGGGGCAGCAGATCGCCGAGTCGCGCAAGGCGGCAATGAACACCATGAAGGTGGTGATTGCACCATCCTCCGACGCCGGCGTCGTCGCAGTCGAAACGAAGACGGCCGACGCATTCATGACGGATGACATCCTTCTCTATGCGTTCAAGGCGCAGTCGAAAGAGAAGCTCGAAGTGGCCGGGGCGGTGATGTCGATCGAGCCGCTGGCTATCTCGTTTAGCAAGGACGACAAGGAACTGGCAACGATCGTCGATCGCGAGTTCACCAAGCTGACGCAGTCCGGCCAGTTGCGCAAACTGTACAAGAAGTGGTTCCAGACCACGCTGCCGCAGCGATCGTATAACCTGAACGTGGTACCGAATCAGCTGACCTCGGAAGTGTTGATTCGCCCAAGCAACTACGTGGCCGACTGGACGGTTTTCTAAGCGCATCATTTACGAGGCGCCCACGTGTGTGTCGTGGGCGTTGTCATCGTCAATAGCCGTTGGCGGCGCCCGATGCGGCATTCTATAAGGAGCTTCGACCATGCGAACCACCAAAGCCAGCGCCGCCGTGGATCGGCTTCGGCGACGTAGCGGCAATGTGCTGTACTCGATGTCGTGCCGCGCCGACGGACTTTTTTCCTTGCTCCTGACCGGCGCCGACGGGGCGACCGAAACCATCGGCAGCCCCTTGCCGCTCGATGACTTCGTTCGCTACGTGAATGACATCGCCGCTGTCAAGCCCAAACCCGTCAGCAAGCTCGATGCGGCGTTCAGGAATCAGCTCAAGCGCGGCTAAGCTTCTCATTTTTCCTTCTGTTGCCGTTCCGCAATCGGGTTTAGGATAAGGGTCTTTCCCGGGCTTTCCACGGCCCGTTCCGATGGATCCAGCGGAGTGCCAACATGCAATACCTGACTCTTTCTCACACCGACTTGAGAGTTTCGCGTCTGATCGCCGGCTGCATGGGCTTGGGCGGCGGCTGGGGGCGCGACACCGTGATTAGCGCGCAGATCGAAAAGCAGGCGCGCGATTTCGTCGATGCCGCGTTCGAACTCGGGATCAATTTCTTCGATCACGCCAATATCTATGCGCACGGGCGCGCCGAGGAAGTTTTCGGGCGAATCTTCAAACAATCGCCGTCGCTGCGTGATCGCATGGTGATCCAGTCGAAGGTCGGCATCCGTTGGGAGGGCAATCCTGCCGGTGCGCCCCAGCGATTCGACTTCAGCTACGAGCACATCGTCGAGGCGGTCGAGGCCATCCTGCGGCGGCTCAATACGTCACACCTCGACATCCTGCTGCTGCACCGCCCCGATCCCTTGATGGAAGGCGAGGAGGTCGCACGCGCGTTCGCCCGATTGAAGAAGGAAGGCAAGGTCCGCTATTTCGGTGTTTCGAACCAGAACCGCTTCAGCATGGAGTACCTGCAGCACTTCCTGCCCGACCCGCTGATCGCCAATCAACTGGAAATGAACCTGCTGCACAGCGGTTTCGCCGAAGCCACGATCTCCTTCAATCAGGCGTCGCCGGCCTATCCCGATGGCTGGGAGGGCGTAGTCGAGTATTGCCGGCTCAAGGGCGTCAGCCTGCAGGCCTGGAGTCCGCTCGCGCGCGGCCTCCTGAGTGGCGGCGATCTGAGCGACGTCAGTCCGGCGGTGGTCAAGACTGCGGCGCTGGTTCAGCAACTGGCGGAAGCTTACTCGGTCAGCCGCGAAGCGATCGTCCTCGCCTGGCTGATGCGTCACCCGGCCGGGATCATGCCCGTTCTTGGCACCAGCCGGTGCGACCGGCTGCGCGCCTGCGCCGAGAGCGTGCAGGTGACGCTCTCGCGTGATGAGTGGTATCGCCTGTTCGAGGCCGCACGCGGCGCCAAGATGCCGTGATCCCCGGTTCGGAGAACTGCGGAAAGTTTCGGGAGGTCGTGTTCTGCTGCTTCTCATCGAGCGATCTGCAGGTCTATGAGCGGCTTCGGGGTGCAAGTTCCTGAGCGCTGAAGTGGGGGACTGTGGTTTGGTGCCAAACGAGTGAAGGAGGGTGTCGTGACCAATGCAAAGCGTGGATTCGAAAAGGAGTACTCCGATAGCCGCTTCTGGGAAAAGGTCATGGCCTACGCCCGGACGGCCGGCAAGGAAGTCGTCGAGAAGGCGCTTTGGCTGTACTACTCGGCGCAGCACCCGAAGACGCCGGCGTGGGCACGGTCGGTCATCTACGGTGCGCTCGGCTATTTCATCTTCCCGATCGACGCGATCCCCGACCTGACGCCGATCGCCGGTTACGCCGACGATCTCGGCGTACTCGCCGCCGCGCTGGCGACCGTCGCGCTGTACGTCAACGACGAAGTCAAGGCCAAGGCTGCGAGCCGAATCACGGCGTGGTTCGGCGATTAGTTGCTGGCACTGTGTGCCGCAGGGCCGTGTTCAGGCCTTGTCGTGCCTCGACGTTTTGTTCCGGAATCCCAGCGCCGCCATCAGCATTTCAAATTCTTCGTAGGTCGCTTCCGAGACTTCGATTTTTCGTCGGTCGGCAATGCATCGGCGCTCTGCGCACCCGGATGGAGGACCGAAGTCCCGGACACGCCTGTCGCTCATTCTTTTCCTGGCCATATAGCCTCCGAGGTTCTTGCGGTTACGAACGGTTACGAAATAGGGCGAACAAATGTTGTCATTGTCGGACGCGGCTGTGTATCCGTAGTTTCCGCCTCTTATTTTTGTTTTTCCATCCCCTCGGGGTGATATCTCGCGGTGCTTTGGGTGTGCTGAGTCGCTTACAAAAAGCAGGCCGGTGATGGAAGATGTCCATCACCGGCCTGCTTTTTCCCGGGACCGAATACCTGGCTTGGGCCCGGTGTGCGATCAGAATTCTACCTATTCGATTTCGAGCAGGATCTGTCCTTTGGTTACTTTCTCTCCGGAGGCGACACGGATGACTTTGATCACGCCATCCGCAGGCGCCTTGATCCGATTGAGCATCTTCATCGCCTCGAGAATCATCAGGGTTTCACCCTTGCTCACCTTGGCACCGACGCGGGTTTCGATCTTTTCGATCGCGCCAGGAATCGTGGCTTTGATTACGCGCGGGTCGTTCTTCTCGAATGGCTTGCGCAGCGTGAACTTCTTGGTCACGCGCGATTCGTAGGTGCCGGATTCCAGCGCAATTTCTGAAAACTGTTCCTGTTCTTGCATGGGAGTTCTCCTCTTAGAACGGGGGCACGCCGTGCTTGCGGTCCGGACGCGCTTCAACCTTGTTGCGCGTGACCTGCAGTGCGTGGATCAAGTAGGCACGGGTTTCCTCAGGCGTGATCACCGCGTCGACGTAGCCGCTCGACGCTGCAACGTAGGGGTTGGCAAACTTGTCGGTGTATTCCTTGACCTTGATCTTGCGCATTTCGTCCGGATTTTCGGCGGCCATGATCTCGCTGCGGAAAATGATGTTCGCTGCGCCTTCCGGACCCATGACCGCGATTTCGGCGGTCGGCCAGGCGAAGACGAAGTCCGCACGCAGGTGGTTCGAGCACATGGCGATGTAGCCGCCGCCATACGCCTTGCGCAGGATGACGGTGATCTTTGGCACCGACGCTTCGCTGTAGGCATAAAGAACCTTGGCGCCGTGGCGAATGACGCCGGCGTGTTCCTGGTCCGAACCCGGCAGATAGCCAGGGATGTCGACCAGCGTGACGAGCGGAATGTTGAACGCGTCGCAGAAACGGATGAAGCGGGCGATCTTGTCGGAGGCGTCGATGTCGAGCACGCCGGCCAGAACCAGCGCCTGATTGCCGACGATGCCGACCGTTTCGCCGTTGATGCGCGCAAAACCGATGATCGCGTTCGGTGCGAACAACTCCTGAACCTCGAGGAATTCGGAGTCGTCAACGAGCGAACGGACGATGTCCCGCACGTCAAACGGGATCTTCGAGTCCTTCGGGATCAGTTCATTGATGCGATAGGAGTGCTTCGGCTTCTGCTGGTCGATGATCGCTGCCTTGTTCCGGCTGCTGTCCGGCAGGTAGCCGACGAGCTTGCGGATCTGGTCGAAGCATTCGAGTTCGCTGTTCGAGAAGAAGTGGGCGTTACCGGCCGTTTCGGCCTGGACGCGGGCGCCGCCGAGGTCTTCCATCGAGATCTCTTCGCCGAGCACGGTTTTGACGACTTCCGGCCCGGTAATGAACATCTTGGAGATGCCGTCGACGACGAAGACGAAGTCGGTCAGTGCGGGCGAATAGACGGCGCCGCCAGCGCATGGCCCGAGGATGACCGAAATCTGCGGCACGACGCCGGAGGCCAGCGTATTGCGGTAGAAGATCTCGCCGTAGCCGGCCAGGGAGTTCACGCCTTCCTGGATGCGCGCGCCGCCCGAATCGTTGATGCCGATGATCGGGATGCCCATCTTGATCGCGTGGTCCATCACCTTGGTGATCTTGCGCGCGTGCATCAGGCCAAGCGAACCGCCCGCGACGGTAAAGTCTTGCGCGTAGATGCATACCGGGCGCCCGGCGATGGTGCCGGAACCGGTGACGACGCCATCGGCCGCCAATTCCTTGGACTCCATGCCGAAGTCTTGGCAGTTGTGTTCGACGAACAAGTCGTATTCGTGGAACGACCCTTCGTCGAGCAGCGCGGCGATGCGCTCGCGTGCCGTGAGCTTGCCGCCGGCCTTCTGCTTGCTGATGGCCTTGTCGCCGCCGCCCTTGGACTTGGTTGACTTGCGGGAGAAGAAATCGAAGATTCTCTGTGTGAAGGACATTGTCGTCACCCCTGTTAAGAACAAAAGCCGTTTGTAACGGCGGCAAGCCAGTTCTTGGCCTCGCTACCGTGCAAAAGTGCGCAATTTAACCGAATCTCGTTGAATAGGCCATGAATTTCACTTTTTGGCGAACTTCGTGACTTTTTGGCGGTCTTGGGGTGGTTTTGGCTGAATTTTGCGGGGAAAAAATTGATTGAAACTGGATTTTGGCGGGAGATGTTGGTGTTTTAGATGCTATTTCGCCTCCATATCGGTGAAGATAGGTTGGCTTTTGAGCTTCTTTTCAGGCTGAAAGAGGCGGTGGCGCGCTCCGTGATTCGTGACGCCCGGTCGAGCGTTTGATGCGGTTTGACCGGGCTGGCGATCGGTCGCTCAGGGGCGCGACAGATCGATGATTCTCCGCAGATCGTAGTTCTTGTGGCCACCCACATGACTGACGAGCGCAGCCATCCGCTCGTCGAGTGTCGGCCGTTCAACCTTGTACAGGAGGCCGACCGGCGTCTTCCCGGCGCGTGATGCCATGTTGACGATGTGCATCGCCGCGTCGCGATCGCTGACGTCGTGCTCTGCCGAGACCTCTTCGCAGACGCTCTTGAAGTATTTGGCGTCGTCGATGTCGTTGAAGCTTGGGCAGTTGGAGAGCACGTTTATGAAGGCAAAGCCCTTGTGCTCCATTCCCTGCTTGATCAACGAAGCCGTCAGCTTGACGTTGGTGGCGTTCGACTGGGCGACGAAGCTCGCGCCGTACGAGAGCATGTAGAGGATCGGGTCAAGCGGTTCCTCGGTGCCGCCGTACGGCGTCGTGTAAGCCTTCATCTTGCTGCGCGACGTGGGCGACACCTGGCCCTTGGTCAGGCCGAAGATGTGGTTGTCCATCATCACGTAGGTCAGGTTCGGGTTCTTGCGCGCCAGATGCGGCATGTGGCCGCCGCCGATCGAAAAGGCGTCGCCATCGCCGCCCGTAATCAGGATCGGCAGTTCGGGCCGCGCGAGATGCGTTCCGGTCGCGACCGGGCCGGCGCGTCCGTGCAGCGTGTGCATGCGGTAGGAGCGAATGAAATAGGGTAGGCGCGACGAACAGCCGATGCCGGAGATGTTGACCAGATAGGTCGGATCGACGCCCAAGTCGGCGAGTGCCTTGAAAACGCCGGTCAATACACCGTGATGGCCGCAGCCGGGGCACCAGAACGGGGTGACGTTGTCCTTGTAGTCGCGGGTTTGCAGTTCGACCTTGTGCAAGTGGTGGTGCGGGGCATTCATGACAGCATCTCCTTGGCGCGGGTGACGAGCATGGCCGGGTTGAACGGCAGGCCACCGCAGATGGTGTAGGACTCGGGGCGTAGCGACGTCTCGGCGCGGACGAAGTGCGCAAGCTGGCCTTGCCAATTGACTTCGGGCAGCAGCAGTCGCCTGCAACTGACGGCGAACGCCTCGTACTGTTCGACGGCCATTGGCCACAGCAGCTTCGGGTAGAAGCCTTTCACCGAATGCCCTTCGGCGCGCAGACGTGCCACAGCTTCGCGCGCGACGCCGATCGTGCTTCCCCAGGCGATGATGCCGAGGTCGGCTTCGTTGTCGCCGTCAACCTCGGTTTCGGGGAAATCGCTGACCACCGTCGCGAGCTTGCCGAAGCGCTTGGCCTGCATCGCTTCGTGGTTGGCCGACGAGTAGTTCGGCGCGCCACTTTCGTTGTGTTCGAGGCCGGTCGACATGTGCATCCCGCCCGGCGTGCCGGGGTCGCACATGGGCGAAATGCCGTCGGCGGTGAAGGCGTAGCGTTGGTACTCGCCTTCGCCATCCCAGCGCTTGCGGTTCTCGATGGCATAGGACTCCGGGTCGGGGTAAGGGACCGATTGCGTGGAGAATGCCAGCGATCCATCGGAAAGCAGCAGAACCGGAACCTGATACTTCTCGGCCAGATTGAAGGCTTTCACGGTGAGATCGATGCAGTCGCGCACGTTTTCGACGGACAGCACGATGCGGCCGGCGTCGCCATGCGAGCCATGGATCGAGAGGAAAAGGTCGGATTGCTCGTGTTTGGTCGGCAGACCGGTCGAAGGACCGCCGCGCTGCACGTTGACGACCACGCAGGGCGTCTCGCTCATGAAGGCCATGCCGAGCATCTCGCTCATCAGCGCCAGGCCCGGCCCGGAGGTTGAAGTCATCGCCTTCTTGCCGGCATAGGCGGCGCCGAGCACCTGCGAGATCGAGGCGATCTCGTCTTCGGCCTGGATCAGCGTGCCGCCTCGCTTGGGGAGATGGCGTGCGACGTAGCGGGCGATTTCCGTCGCCGGAGTGATCGGGTAGGCGGCGAAGAAATCGAGGCCCGCTATCAGCGCGCCGAGACCGATGGCGTCGTTACCCGACATCAAGACCGTATCGCTCTGTTTCTCCGGCTTGGAAACGACCCAAGAGTCAGTCTTGGTCAGGGCGGCTGCGAGTTCGCGACCGCGCTCGAAGGCTCTCACATTCCCGTCCACGACGTGGTCACCTTTCTTCGCGAACTTCCCTGACAGTACTTTGCGCAATGAGTCGGCGGGGATGCCGAATAGCTGCGACAGGGCGCCGAGCGCGACCATGTTCTTGGCCTTGGGCGTCCCCAGTTCTTTCGCCGCCTGGGTCATCGGAATGGCGTAGGCGTGCACGTCGTCTGGAATCTCGGGTTCGAAGTCGCCGTGGCTGTCATAAACGAAGGCAGTGCCCGGCCGCAGCGCTGCCCGGTTCATGGTGTAAGCCTCACCGTTCAGCGCGCATAGCACGTCGAAAGTGTCGCCCTGGTTGTAGATCGGCCGGGCGCTGGTGCGCGTCTGGTACATCGCATAGCCGCCCTTCACTTCGGCAGGAAAGGTCTTGAACGTGTAGACCTCCAGCCCCGCGCGCGCGCACGCCTGGGTGATGAAGTCGCCGGCGGAGATGACGCCTTCGCCGCCTTCGCCTGCGAGTCGGATGATTAAGTCGTCCTTTGAGTCGTCTTCTGTCATGGGTAAGCCTTTATAAATGATTTTGTTAAGTAGAAAGTGTCTATAAATCAATAGGTTGGCTCGATGTTACGGCGGCAACCCCGGCTTGTCACGAACTTTGTGAAAATTTCGCAAGAATTTGTGCGTAATTGGCACCAACTGTTGCGAATAGGACTTGGTGGCCGATTTGGTTGCATTTGGAAGGTCTCCGAACTATGATGAGAAACCGGTTTAGTAAATCGGTTTCTCAATTGCCCTCGCGTTCCCCGAATCCATCGCCGACAAAGATGAAAATCACGATTGCCGATATTGCAGAGAAAGCCGGCGTGTCCAAGGCGACCGTATCGCGGGTGCTGAACGACCGTCCGGAAGGCGTCGGCAAGGAGACGCGCGAACGCATCCAGCAGATCGTCAGGGACACCGGTTTTCAGCCCTCGGGCGTAGCGCGGGGGCTGGCGACGGGTAAGTCGCGCACGGTCGGACTGATCATTCCGGATATTGCCAACCCGTTTTTCCCCCTGCTCGTGCGCGGTGTCGAGGTCGCGCTGAGCAAGGCCGGCTACAGCCTGTTCCTGTGCAATTCGGCGTGCGACATCATGAAGGAGAAGGACTACGTCCAGCTCCTGATGGAGAAGGGCGTCGACGGCATCATCCTCGACTCGGCAGAATCGGACTGCGACTGCCAACTAGAGCTGCTGGAGAAGAAGGGCGTGCCCTTCGTCCTGCTCGATCGCAATATCCGTGGGCGCGACGGCAGCGTCGGCGTGTTCTTCGACAACCACCTTGGCGCGCGGCTGGCGGCAACGCATTTCTTCGCGCGCGCGGATTGTTCGCTGGTCTTCATCAACGGCCCGGCTGAACTCTCGCCGTTCACGACGCGGCTGGCGGGCATTGAAGAAGTCATGCGCGAAAAAGGCGTGCCGGACCGTCGTCTTAAAGTGCTGACCGGCGATTTCTCGCTGGAAAACGGCTACCAGTTAACGAGCGACCTGATTGCGCAGGCAAAAGATAGCGCCGGGTTTCGCTTCAACGCCATCTTCACCAGCAACGACATGATGGCCATCGGCGCGGTGCGTGCGCTCAAGGACCACGGTCTGCGTGTTCCGGAAGACGTGGAGGTGATCGGTTTCGACGACATCGAAATCGCGCGCCTCGTCGAGCCGCCGCTCTCGACGATTTCACAGCCGGGTCTGGAGATGGGCGCGCGTAGCGCTGAGTTGCTGTTGCGCATGATTGACGGAAAGACACCGCGCCCCAGGACACTGGTCATGACGCCCGGGCTGGTGCTGCGCGGAACGACACGGGCTCAAATCAAGGAGGGAAGATGAAGGAGCAAACCAGTTATCGCAAGGAATTGACCGGCGTTTTCGGCTACCCGGTGGATGAGAATCCAACCGTGGTGATGATCGAAGCCGGATTCAAGGCGCTCGATCTGCCGTGGCGCTATCTGAATCTCAAGGTTCCTCCCAAGGATCTTGCGACCGCCGTCAGCGGCTTGCGCGCCATGGGCTTTCGCGGCATCAACCTGACCATTCCGCACAAGTGCGAGGTCATCCGGTATCTCGACGAAGTCGCCGACGATGCGCGCATCATGGGTGCGGTGAATACCGTCTACATCAAGGACGACCGCCTCATCGGTGCGAATACCGATGGCAAAGGCTTCCTGCGCGCGCTCAATGACGACGCGAAGCTCAACCCGTCGGGCAAGAAATTCATGGTGCTCGGCGCCGGCGGCGCGGCGCGGGCGATCACCGTCGAGCTGGCGCTGGCGGGTGCGGCCGAGATCACGATCGTCAACCGCAACGAAGCGCGGGGCTGGGAACTGGTCGCCCTGCTGCTCAATCACACCCCGGTGCGCGCGACGTATCAGCCGTGGACCGACCATCTGGCGATTCCCGAGGGAACTGACGTGCTGGTCAACGCCACCTCGATCGGCCTCTGTCCCGACGTCCACGACATGCCGTCGTTGAACTACGCGACGATCAAGCCGGGCATGGTGGTGTGCGACGTCATCCCCAATCCGCCGCAAACGCGTTTTCTCGATGCGGCAAAGGAGCGCGGTGCGATTACGCTCGATGGACTGGGGATGCTGGTCTATCAAGGCGCCATCGCGTTCAAGCTGTGGACCGGGATGGAGGCGCCGGTCGATGTCATGAAGAAGGCGCTCGCCGCTGAATTTGCCGCCGATTAGCAATATAGATACACCAATTCAGTTGCAGTACATCTGAACAACGGGCGGTCTTGCCCAAACGAGCCCTTCACAGGGCATCAAGCCGAGGAGAAAGAAGCATGGACAACTTTGAATTCTGCAATCCAACCAAGATCGTTTTCGGAAAGGGCACCGAAGCCCAGGTAGGCAAGGAAGCTGCCGCGTACAGCAAGAAGATCCTCCTGCATTTTGGCGGCGGTAGCGTTAAGAGTTCCGGCTTGTACGACCGCGTCACCGCCTCGCTCAAGGCGGCCGGCGTCGAGTGGGTCGAGTTGGGCGGCGTCAAGCCGAACCCGCGCCTCTCGCTCGTGCATGAAGGCGTCAAGCTGTGCAAGGAGCACAAGCTCGGGCTGATTCTCGCCGTCGGTGGCGGCAGCGTCATCGACTCGGCCAAGGCCATCGCCATGGGCGCCGTGATCGATCACGACGTGTGGGACTTCTACATGGGCAAGGGCGCACCGGTCGCCGCGTTGCCGGTCGGTACCGTCCTGACACTCCCCGCTGCCGGCAGCGAAGCCAGCACCGGCACCGTCATCACCAAGGAAGAAGGCTGGCTCAAGCGCGCCGTCAATTCCGAACTGATCTACCCGCGCTTCTCGATCCTCAACCCGGAGCTGGCGATGACGCTGCCGCGCTTCCAGATCGCCTGCGGTGCGATGGATATCTCCGCGCACCTGATGGAGCGTTACTTCACCAACGTACAGAACGTCGCCTTCACCGATCGCCTGATCGAAGCAACGCTCAAGACGATAATCCGTCAGGCGCCGCTGATCCTCAAGAATCCGAAGGACTACGATGCATGGTCCGAATTCATGTGGGCCGGCACGATCGCGCACAACAACCTGCTCAACACCGGCCGTGTCGGTGACTGGGCGTCGCACGACATCGAGCACGAGATCAGCGGCATCTACGACGTCGCGCACGGTGCCGGTCTGGCGGTCGTCTTCCCGGCGTGGATGAAGCACGTGCTGCATCACGATCTCAACCGCTTCGTGCAGTGGGCCGTGCGCGTGTGGAACGTCGAAATGGACGTCTTCAATCCAGAAGCCGTCGCGCTGGAAGGCATCGCGCGTATGGAAGCCTTCTTCACCGCGCTCGGCGTCGGCACGCGCATGAAGGATCTGGGTATCACCGACGACCGCATCGACGAGATGGCCGACAAGTGCACCGATGGCGACACGCGCACCGTCGGCAACTTCGTCAAGCTGGATCGCGCTGCGGTCGCCAAGATCCTGCGTCTGGCGGTTTAGGGCGGGAGGAACGCATGTCCGAATCCCTCAACGTCGGCATCGTCGGTTACGGCTTCGCCACCAAGACTTTCCACGCGCCGCTCGTCGCCGGTGTTCCGGGACTCAATCTCACAGCAATCTCGAGCAGCGACCCCGCAAAGGTCAAGGCCGACTGGCCGGAGGTGGCCACCGAGACGACGCCGGAAGCGCTTTTTGCGCGCCCGGATATCGATTTGGTGGTGATCCCGACGCCGAACACGACGCACTTCCCGCTGGCCAGTGCCGCGCTGGCGGCGGGCAAGCACGTCGTCGTCGACAAGCCGTTCACCGTCACCACGGACGAGGCGCGGCGGCTGCAGGCGCAGGCCAATGCCGCCGGGCGCGTGCTGTCGGTGTTTCACAACCGGCGCTGGGATTCGGACTTCCTCACATTGAAACAAGTGATGGCCTCGGGCGAACTGGGGCGCATCGTGCATTTTGAATCGCACTTCGACCGCTACCGGCCGGAAGTGCGCGCGCGCTGGCGCGAACAGGCGTTGCCGGGGAGCGGCTTGTGGTACGACCTCGGCTCGCACCTGCTCGACCAGACCTTGCAACTCTTCGGCTTGCCCGAGTCGATTGCGCTCGATCTCGCCTTGCAGCGTGACAACGTGCAGTCCGACGACTATTTCCACGCCGTGCTGCGCTACGGCCAGAGCCGGGTGATCCTCCACGCCAGCGCACTGGTGCCGGTTCCGGCCGCGCGCTTCGCCGTTCATGGCAGCTTGGGCAGCTTCATCAAATACGGCCTTGATCCGCAGGAGGATGTGCTCAAGACCGGCAAGCGACCACCGGCAGCGGATTGGGGTTACGAACCGGTGCCGGCGACGCTCACTGTCTGGAAAGACGGCGCCGCGCAATCGCGCGAGCTGGCCTGCGTCCCCGGCGACTACCCGGCCTACTACGCCGGCGTGCGCGACACGATTCGCGGTGTCGGCCCGAACCCGGTGACGGCCGCCGAAGTCATCCGCGTCATCGGGTTGCTCGAACTCGGGCTGCAAAGTGCGCGTGAGGGGCGTACTCTTCCGGTTTCGCAGGAAGCACTTCAATAACAGGTCAGCCAGGGAGAAAGCATGAGCATCAAGAAAGATCTCGCGAAAATCGCCATCCAGGAAGAAAGGCTGCAATTCCAGGACTTCGACGCCGATACCGCGTGGAAACTCGGCAATCGGCTGAAAGCCAATGCCGAAACGCGTGGCGTTGCCGTCACCATCGAAATCCGCGTCGGCAAGGAAACCGTCTTCTTCTTCGCCATGCAAGGCGTCAATCCGAGCAACGCCGACTGGGCGCGGCGCAAGCGCAACGTCGTCGACCTGCTCTGGCGCAGTTCCTACGCCGTCGGCCTCTCGCTGCAGGAAGAAGAGTCGTCGCTCGAAGCCAAGCTCGGCCTGCCGATGCGCGACTACGCGCCGCACGGCGGCAGCTTCCCGATCCGCGTCGTCGGCGTCGGGGTCATCGGCACGGTCACTGTCTCCGGCCTGCCGCAGCGCGACGACCACACCATGCTCGTGGAAGAACTCGCCGCCATGTGCGGCGTACCGCTCAGCGAGGTGGCGCTGACGCAAGTCTGAGCAATCAGGAAGTCCTGACGGCCGACGAACGGAATGCCGAGCCGGATATCACGATCTGAAAGAGACGGCACTGGAGAGCAAATGATGATCATCCGACCCGAGACGCCGCAGGACTACGACGCAATCCAGCAGATCAACATGGACGCATTCGCTGACCATCCGTTCAGCCATCAGACCGAACACCTGATCGTCAACGCACTGCGCGACGCTGGCGCGCTGACGATCTCGCTGGTTGCCGAGGACGAAGGGGAGGTCGTCGGTCATATCGCCTTTTCGCCGGCGCTGATCGACGAGGAAGACCTCAACTGGTTCACGCTTGGCCCGATCGCCGTCGCACCGAATCGGCAAAGGCAAGGCATCGGCTCGCGCCTGGTCGAAGCCGGAATCGAAGCGCTGCGCGCGTTGCAGGCAAACGGCTGCCTGCTGGTCGGCGACCCGGCCTACTACCTGAGATTCGGCTTCCGGCATAGCCAGTCACTCAGCGTCGAACACGTCCCGCCCGAGTACTTCATGTGCCTGCCGCTCACCGGCGAGATCCCGCACGGCGCGGTGTCGCACCATCCGGCGTTTTATGTGACGGCGTGATTTGCCCCGACGGCTTGTTGCTTGAGCCGCTGCGGACGACTTTGGTGCAACGGTAACCACGTCGTCCCGACGAAAACCGGGATCCAATGGTGCGCCGCCGGCTCTCCATTCCCTTCGCTAGCTTTCGCCGGGTTGACGATTTCAGACATCAACTCGCCGAATCAATAGTGGCGAGCGAAGCAGAGAGCAACGTGAGCTAAATCCAAGGCAGGTTTGTTTCAATCCACGCTCCCCGTTGCCGGGGAGCGAAGCCGCACGCGGAAAGTGCGCGCGCGTGACGCACCGCATGTTTCAATCCACGCTCCCCGTTGCCGGGGAGCGAAGCCGTGTACACGGCCGGATCAATGTTTGCCGACTCAGGTTTCAATCCACGCTCCCCGTTGCCGGGGAGCGAAGCCCAAAAAGCATCAGATTTGCCCCCGGAATTCATCGGTTTCAATCCACGCTCCCCGTTGCCGGGGAGCGAAGCATCCTCGAAACCGAACCGACCGAAGCGGAGCGCTGGTTTCAATCCACGCTCCCCGTTGCCGGGGAGCGAAGCGTCAGATTGACTGTGCGATCAACCCGGTTTCGGCGTTTCAATCCACGCTCCCCGTTGCCGGGGAGCGAAGCGCGCCGCACTCGCAGCGATTGTGAGTTGATCCGTCGTTTCAATCCACGCTCCCCG
>JAGNOM010000248.1 GCA_017990155.1 Propionivibrio sp.
CTTTGCTTACTTTCTTTTGGCAAGACAAAAGAAAGTAATGCCGCGCGTCAGGCGCGGAAAACAGCACCTCAGAAACCCCAACAGTCACATGCCAAGCGCCAGCGAACAACCAGAATTCAGCTCGCCTCGTAAGACGACAGCGTCACGCCGGCGCGTGCGAGAAACTCGCGGATTTGTTTGATTTCCGGTTTCGCGCACGTCGAGTTGTTGTGCGGGTGATGTAGGAAGACCTCGACGCGATTGAGCACCGCGCGCACGCGCCCCCCATGCGCCGGTTCAACGGTCGCGCCGAGGTGCGTGAGCAGCGACTCGATCTCGCGCCAGTGAATATTGGCGCTGATTGGGTCGTGGTAGATGGTTTGCAGCAGATGCAGATGTTTGTGACTCATGCCAACCTCCACAGTCAATAGCGCCCGTCTATTCTGCTCCGAAATTCACACCGATGCAGCCGCGATAGGGAAGCGCAGTTCGACTTCCAACCCGCCGCCCGAGGCCTCGCCCAACACGACCTCCCCACCGCTCGACTTGACGATGCGGCGGACGATCGCCAGCCCGAGCCCACAACTGCCTCGCGTGGCGCGCGCCGGATCGATCTGGGCAAAGGCTTCGAATGCCCGCTCGCGCTGTTCGGCCGGGATGCCATTGCCGTGATCGCCGACCTTGAGCGAAACGAAACCCGGCCGTTCAACCACGAGCGCGATCTCGACCGGCGGCGCGCCGTATTGCAGCGCGTTGTCGATCAGGTTGTCGAGCAGTCGTTGCAGGTTGCCGTGCGCGATGGCGACCTGCGCCGTCGCCGCCGCGTCGCTCACCGAGATTTCGACTGGCCGCCCGAGTTCGCGCTGCCGCGCCACTTCGTCGCTCACCGCGTCGGCGATCAGGAGCGGCTGTTCGGGCTGCGAGCCCTCCTCGCTGCGCAGGAAGGCGAGGCACTGGCCGACGATGCGCTCCATGTCATCGGTATCGCGCGTGAGACCGTCGCGCTCGGTGTCGCTTTCGAGCAAGGCCAGGCGCACGCGCAAACGGGCCAGCGGCGCGCGCAAATCGTGTGTCAGCCCGGCCAGCATTTCGCGGCGCTCGGCGTCGGCGGCGGCGAGCCGGTCGACCATGGTGTTGTGCTGCACCGCAAGTCGACGCACCTCGCTCGGGCCTTCCGGCTCGACCTTGCGCGTACTGCCGTCGCCGATCGCATCGACCGCCGCGCCGAGGTTGGCCAGCGGGCGCACAATGCCGCGCACGAACAGGCCGGCGATCAGCATCAGGGTTGCCAGCGTCCCGGCCAACCAGTACCACAGGTCGTGCGGCAATCCCGGCGCCTTGAAGCGTGGCGGCGGCAGAACCAGCCACCAGCGCTCACTACCGGCCATGAAACCGATCCACAGGCCGCCGGGTCCGCGCCGTCCGTCGTGCCGGAGGATGACCGGTTCGTCGAGTTTATCTCCAAGGCGCTCGGCGAGATCGTGTGCAAACCCGAAGCGCGGCGAATACTCCGGCACAGCGGGACCATCCGGCACCAGCTGCAGGCCGGGCTCGCCGACGTCGCGCTCCTCAAGACGCCGGCGCGCCTCGGCGTCGAGTCCGGGCAACACGGTCTGTAACAAACGGATCTGGCCGACGACGAACTGCGTCGTCTGCCGCACGTGGGCAATCTCGCCCTTCCTGAACACCAGCGAGAAAGTCACCCACTCGGCGACCGCGACGATGGCGATAACGAGCAGGACCGTACGCGCAGCCAGAGATGAAGGGAGCCACTTCACTGCGTCGATCCCTCGGATTTATCGCCATTTTCGCCGTCCGGCACGAAGACGTAGCCGACACCCCACACTGTTTGCAGGTAACGTGGGCGTGCCGGATCGGCTTCGAGCAGCCGGCGCAGGCGGTGGATCTGCACGTCGATGGCGCGGTCGAACGATTCGCTGTCGTCGCCGCGCGTGAGCTCAAGCAGACGTTCCCGCTTCATCGGTCGCCGCGCATTGGCGACGAGCGTGTTGAGCAGGGCGAATTCGCCGCTGGTCAGCGCTACGACTTCACCGTTGCGCGACAGCTGGCGCGTGCCGCGATCGAGACTCCAGTCGCCGAACGTAAACACCCCGCCTTTCGCGTCGGGCGCCGCCGTCGATTGCTGGCCGCGACGCAGCACGGCTTCGATGCGGGCGACGAGTTCGCGCGGATCAAACGGTTTGCCGACGTAATCGTCGGCGCCCATCTCGAGACCGATGACGCGGTCGACCGGCTCATCGCGTGCGGTGAGCATGATGATCGGCAGCGTCTCGCCGCGCCCGCGCAGGCGCCGGCAAGCGGCCAGCCCGTCCTCGCCCGGCATCATCAGGTCGAGCACGACGAGATGCGGCTGGAAACGTTCGAGGTAAGCGTCGAGCTGGCGCGTATCGGGAAGCAGCAGCGTGTCGAAACCGTGCCGCCCGAGATAGGTCGCCAGCAGTTGGCGCAGCTCGGGATCGTCGTCGACGAGGAGAATCTTTTTCATGACAAAGCCTTGAACTTGTAAATCCGTGCAATTCATCGCGATCGCATCACGCTTGCTACGCACGTTATGGTTAACTGCCGTCCCGACATAAGGCGGTTTAGCATGGCAGCCATTCTATGCCTCGGCTTTGGTGCTGAACGGCACGGGAAACATTTTGAAACCATCTTCCCCGGTGCTGAAATCCTTTGCAACCGGGGCAGGCTGAAAATGGCGTCGTCGAAAGAGGCCATGCACTCGCTGGCACGGCACGACGGATCAACCGATAGAAAAGGATACGCAATGAAAACGAAACTCTCCCCCCGCATCTTCCTTGCCACCTCGGCCATCGCTCTCGGCATCGCGACCAGCGCCATGGCCATGCCGTTCGGCGGCGACCGACCGGACGGCGGCAAGGTGGGCCATCACATGATGTTCAGCGGCAAGGGCATGGCGCGCCTGCACGACGACTTGAAGCTCGACGTCAAGCAGGAAGCCGCCTGGCAGCAGGCCAACACGGCCAACAAGGAGGCAATGGCCGGCATGCGCGAGCGGATGACCAAGCACCATGATGAGATCAAGGCGATGATCGACAAACCGGGGACCGACCTGCGCGACGTGACCAAGCGCATGGATGACTTCCGTGCCGAGGGCCAGAAGCTGCACCAGGAGAACCGTGACCGCTGGCTTGCCGTCTATGACACGCTGAACCCTGAGCAGAAGGAGAAGGTACGGGTCTTCTTCAAGGGCATGAGCGAGCGCATGGGCAAGATGGGGCGCCACGGTAGCCGGGGTGACATGGATGGACGCGGGACGCGCGGTGATCGCGCTCCGGCGCCGGCCGCGAAGTAAGCGCCGATGCGTCGACGCTTCATTCTCGGCGCCATCATGGCGCTCAGCCTGACTCTGAGTGCCTGCGCCCTGTTCGGCGGGCGCGCGGATGACGCCGGAACCCAGGCGTCGGTGGCGACACCGGCCGCCTGGACGAGCACCGACCCCTCAATCAAGACTGCCGCCACCTCGCCGGAATCCCTCGCCGGCTGGTGGCGGCAGTTCGGCGACGCGCAGCTCGATCAGCTGATCGTCGAAGCCTTGGTCGCCGCACCAGACCTTCGCACCGCGCAGGCCCGACTGCGGCAATCGCGCGCGAGTAGCGATCTGGCCACCGCCAACCTTTATCCGACCGTCGGCGCTTCAGGCTCCGTGTCACGCGCGCGAACCGGCACCGAGGCTGGCGGTACCGACGAGGCGCGGACAGTCTACAAGGCCGGATTCGACGCCAGCTGGGAACCTTCGATCTTCGGCGGGCTGCGCGACGCGGCCGAAGGCGCCAGGGCCGATGTCGCCGCATCCGAAGCTTCGCTCGATTCGGCCCGCGCCTCGCTCGCCGCCGAAGTCGCGCTCAATTACGTCAACCTGCGTTCCGCGCAGCGCCGGCTGGCCATCGCCCGCGACAACGTCGCCAGCCAGGCCGAAACCGTGCAGATCACCGAATGGCGCGCCACGGCCGGCCTCGTTACCGAACTCGAAGTCGATCAGGCGAGGACCACGCTCGAACAGACGCGCTCGACGATCCCCAGCCTCCAAAGCGTACGCACCGAGGCCGAGAACCATCTCGCCGTCCTCACCGGTCGCGCCGCTGGCAGCCTGCGTCAGACGCTCGGCACCGCCAAGCCGCTGCCCGTGGCACCCGAGCAAATCGCCGTCGGCATCCCGGCCGATGCGCTGCGGCAACGCCCGGACGTGCGCGCCGCCGAATTCACGCTGCAGGCCGAGATCGCACGCACGGCGGAACGCGAGGCAGACCGGTATCCCAGCCTGACGCTCTCCGGCTCCTTCGGCTGGCAAGCCTTCAGCGCCGCCGCGCTGGGCGGTAGCGACGGACTCGTCAGCTCGCTGGTCGGCAGCCTCGCCGGCGTGTTGTTCGACGGCGGCCGCATCAAGAGCCGCATCGCCGTGCAGAACGCAGTACAGGAGCAGGCGCTGATCGCCTACGAGAAGAGCATCCTGACCTCGCTCGAAGACGTCGAAAACGCGCTGACCGCCTACGCCGGCGGCCGCGAACGTGTTGTCGCTCGGCAGAAAGCGGCCGAATCGGCGCGCCGGGCCAATGAACTCGCGCGCACGCTCTACCAAGCCGGCGCGGCCGACTTCCAGAAAGTGCTCGATACTGACCGCACCCGGCTCACCGCCGAGGAAACACTGGCCAGCGCCGATGCCGACCTGCTGACAGCCGTCATCCAGCTCTACAAGGCGCTCGGCGGCGGCTGGCAGAACGCGCCTGCGTAATCTCTTTCGCCGCAAACCATCCGACAAAAATTCAAAC
>JAGNOM010000041.1 GCA_017990155.1 Propionivibrio sp.
CCAGTCCACGCTCGTCGAAATCCGCAGCATTGCCGAGGAAATCGGCGCGCGCGGCCATCAGCACAGCGCCGTCGTGCTAACGCTGGAGAGCGTCGAGGCAGCGTCGACATTGGCGTTTGAAATGCAGGTGCCGGTGGGCAGCCCGGCGTTCCATTCCTGCCTGCTGCACTTCGAAAACGAGCAGCCGGTGCAGTACGAAGAGCGCTGGGTCAATCCGGCGCTAGCGCCCGATTACCTTGAGCAGGACTTCACGCAGATCACGCCGAACGAATACCTCGTGCGCGTCGCCCCGCTGCAGCGCGTTGAGTACCGCATCGAAGCCACGCTGCCCAGCGCCGCCATCTGCCAGGACCTGGCCATGGTGCGCGGCGAGCCGGCCTTGCTGCTGCACCGCCGCACCTGGTCGCTCGGCACCATCGCCGCCGTCGCCAACCTTTGGCATCCCGGCACCCGTTACCAATTTACTGGCCATTTCTGAGCCAATCAGGAGTTACCCCATGAGCAATGCAACCCAAGACCCACGTCTCGACACCACCCGCATCATCCGCGCCCCACGCGGCACCACCCTCAACTGCAAGAGCTGGCTGACCGAAGCCGTCTTCCGCATGTTGCAGAACAACCTCGACCCGGAAGTTGCCGAGCATCCGGAAGCGCTTGTCGTCTATGGCGGCATCGGCCGGGCGGCGCGCAACTGGGCGTGTTTTGACCAGATCATCGCGTCGCTCAAGACGCTGGAAGACGACCAAACCCTGCTCATCCAGAGCGGCAAGCCAGTCGGCGTCTTCCGTACGCACGCCGATGCGCCGCGCGTGCTGCTCGCCAACTCCAACCTGGCGCCGCACTGGGCGACGTGGGAACACTTCAATGAACTCGACCGCGCCGGCCTGATGATGTACGGCCAGATGACCGCCGGCAGCTGGATCTACATCGGCAGCCAGGGCATCGTGCAGGGCACCTACGAAACCTTCTACGCCGTCGCTAACCAGCACTTCGACGGCAAGCCGCAAGGTCGGTGGATTCTCACCGGCGGCCTTGGTGGCATGGGCGGCGCACAGCCGCTGGCGGCGACGATGGCCGGTTTCTCGATGCTGGCCGTCGAATGCGATGAATCGCGCATCGATTTCCGCCTGAAGACCCGCTACATCGACCGCAAGGCGGCGACGCTCAACGAGGCGCTGGCGATCATCGAAGCGGCCAAGCGCGACGGCAAGGCGCTCTCGGTCGGTCTGCTCGGCAACGCCGCCGATGTCTTCGCCGAACTCGTCGCGCGCGGCATCACGCCGGACGTGGTCACCGACCAGACGAGCGCGCACGACCCCATCAACGGCTATCTGCCGCAAGGCTGGACGATGGATGAGTGGCGCGAGCGGCGTACATCCGATCCGCAAAGCATCGTGCAGCCGGCCAAGCAGTCGATGGCGAACCAGGTGCGCGCCATGCTCACTTTGCAATCGCGCGGCGCGGCGACGCTCGACTACGGCAACAACATCCGCCAGATGGCGCACGACATGGGTGTCGACAACGCCTTCGACTTCCCCGGCTTCGTCCCGGCCTACATCCGGCCGCTGTTTTGCGAAGGCAAGGGGCCGTTCCGCTGGGTGGCGTTGTCGGGCGACCCGGAAGACATCTACCGCACCGACGCCAAGGTGCGCGAGCTGATTCCCGACGATCCGCACCTGCACCACTGGCTCGACATGGCGCGCGAACGCATCGCCTTCCAGGGCTTGCCGGCGCGTATCTGCTGGGTCGGCGTCAAGGATCGCTATCGCCTCGGCCTCGCCTTCAACGAGATGGTGCGCACGGGCGAACTCAAGGCGCCAATCGTCATCGGCCGCGACCACCTCGACACCGGCTCGGTCGCCAGCCCCAACCGCGAAACCGAGTCGATGATGGACGGCTCGGATGCGGTATCCGACTGGCCGCTGCTCAACGCCCTGCTCAACACGGCGGGCGGCGCGACCTGGGTGTCGCTGCACCACGGCGGCGGCGTCGGCATAGGCTACTCGCAGCACGCCGGCGTCGTCATCGTCGCCGACGGCAGCCCAGCGGCCGACCGCCGGCTGGAACGCGTGCTGTTCAACGACCCGGCCACCGGCGTCATGCGCCACGCCGATGCGGGTTATCCGCTGGCGGTCGAAACGGCGCGCGAGGTCGGGCTCAATCTGCCGATGATCGGGTAACGCTATGCACGTTGATCTGCTTCTGCGCCGGGTGCATCTGGCGACGATGGCCGGTAACGCGGCTGATCCCTACGGCAGCGTGCGCGATGCCGCGCTCGCCGTCGCTGATGGCCGCATCGTCTGGCTCGGCAAGGAAACCGATCTGCCGTCCTGGCTGCGCGCCGACGAGGAAATCGACGGTGAGGGCGGCTGGCTCACCCCCGGACTGATCGACTGCCACACCCACCTCGTCTACGCCGGCGACCGCGCTGACGAGTTCGAGCGCCGGTTGAACGGCGAATCCTACGAATCGATTGCCCGCTCGGGCGGCGGTATCCGCGCCACCGTCGCCGCCACGCGTTCGGCCGACGAAGCCACGCTCTACGCGCAAGGCCGTAAGCGCCTGCAAACGATGCTCAATGAGGGCGTCACCACCGTCGAGATCAAATCCGGCTACGGCCTCAATCTCGCCAGCGAACGCAAGATGCTGCGCGTCGCCCGGCAACTCGCCGGCGAAGGCGTCAGCGTGCGCACCAGCTTCCTCGGCGCACATGCCGTCCCGCCCGAGTACGCCGGCCGCGCCGACGACTACCTCGATCTCGTGATCAACGAAATGCTGCCAGCGCTGCATGCCGAAGGCTTGATCGACGCGGTCGACGGCTTCTGCGAAGACATCGCCTTCTCACCAGCGCAGATCCGCCGCCTGTTCGACGCCGCGACACGTCTCGGTCTGCCGGTCAAGCTGCACGCCGAGCAGCGCACCGACCAAGGCGGCGCCGCACTCGTCGCCAGCTATCGCGGCCTCTCCGCCGATCACGTCGAATACCTATCGCCCGCAGGCATCGCCGCCATGGCCGCCAGCGGCACAGTCGCAGTACTCCTGCCCGGTGCCTTCTACAGCCTGCGCGAAACCCGTCAGCCCCCAATCGCCGCCCTGCGCGCCGCCGGCGTGCCGATGGCTGTTGCCACCGACTGCAACCCCGGTACTTCGCCGCTCGAGTCGCCGCTACTGACGATGAACATGGCCTGCACCCTGTTTGGCTTGACGCCTGAGGAAGCGCTGGCGGGTATGACGCGCCATGCCGCGCACGCCCTGGGTCTTGCCGATCGCGGCACGTTGGCACTCGGAAAACGCGGCGATCTCGCCTTGTGGTCGGTCGATCGGCCCGGCGAGCTGGCGTACCGAATGGGGGCGCGTCCCCTGCTGCGACGATTCATTGCTGGCGAATGAACGGACGCGAAACTTGAGGATTCAGAGCGGTATGATGCCTGTTGCAACACGGACGTTATTTGCGTCGCATCATTGTTTGGCCAACAGGAGATTCGCATGTCCATACGCGTCGTCAGATTAGGTTCGGCTCGCGCGTCCGATGAAGGTACGCGCATCGGTACCGTTCGCCGTCCGCCGCGTGGGGTTCCCAAGTCCGAGTTTGCGTCGGGGAACTGGTACGACGTCTGGTTTCCCTCGCTCGCGCCGAGCGTCGAGACGTTGAAGCTTGGTCAGGCGGTCGAGTCGGACGCTCAGTGGCGCGCCTTTGAGAAGGCTTTCCTGCGCGAAATGAAAGAGCCCGAGGCGAGCCGCTCGATCGGTCTGCTGGCAGCCTTGTCGAAGCATTCGAACTTTTCCGTCGGTTGCTACTGCGAAAACGAAGCCCGCTGCCATCGCTCCATCCTCGCCCGTCTCTTGCAAGAGGCGGGCGCCAGCATGGCTGAAGACAAACCGTAGCGACAAGACCCGTCAATCGCTCCAGTGGAACGCCACGCCGCCAAGCCGGCTACCGACCCTGAGCCAGGACGCAAGTAACTGAAGGAGTTCTCAAGCATGTGGCAACCCGCAGACCAAACCCTTTGGCTCGGCCATGTCGACTCGGAAGAGGGGGCGTTGGGCATACGCTGGCACCAGCAGGTGCAGCCGTTGTTGGTCGATGACGCCGAACAGGTTCCAGGTAGTGTTCTTCTTGGCTTTGCCTGCGACGCCGGAGTGGTGCGCAATCACGGTCGGGCGGGGGCGGTTGGCGGCCCGGCGGCGGTGCGCAAGTTGCTCGTGAATTGCGCCTGGCATCAGACGCGCCCGGTCTACGACGGCGGGAACGTGCTGTGCGAAGGCGATGCGCTCGAAGCGGCGCAGTTCGTGCTGGGAACGCACGTGGCGGCGGCGTTGGAGGCGGGGCATTTGCCGCTGGTCATTGGCGGCGGTCACGAGGTGGCGTGGGGCAGCTGGCAGGGGCTGGCCACCTGGGCGATGAAGCAGCCGGCGCAGCGCGTTGGCGTGCTCAATTTTGATGCGCATTTCGACTTGCGAGCGGGCGAAGTCGGAACGTCCGGTACGCCGTTCCGGCAGATTTCCGAAGACTGCGCGGCGCGCGGCTGGCCGTTCCGCTACGCGTGCTTCGGCGTGGCGCGGCCGACGAATACGGCGGCGCTTTTTGCGCGGGCGCAGGCGCTCAACGTTTGTTGGGTGGAAGACGATCAGCTGGCGCCCTGGCTGCTCGATGCGGCGCGCGCGACGCTCGCTGCTTTTCTTGAGCAGATCGACGTGCTGCACCTGACGATCGACCTCGACGTGCTTCCTGCCGCCAATGCGCCCGGCGTTTCAGCACCCGCAGCGCACGGCGTTGAGCTGGCGGTGCTGGAAGTGCTGATCGATCAGGCGCTGGCGAGCGGCAAGGTGCGTCTCGCCGAGTTCGCCGAGCTCAATCCTAACTTTGATCTCGATGGTCGTACGGCGCGAATCGTCGTGCGTTTGCTGGAGCGGATTGCGCGTGGTGCGTCGGCTGCGCGCTCGGAAAGCGACTGATTCGGTCTGTCACGCGATCGTCGCGGGTGTTCATGCAGGTTCTGGAGGAGGTGGCGAATGGAAGCTTTACTGAAGCTGGGCTGGCTGGCCGGGATCGTCGGCGTGCTGTTGTGCATCCTGAGCGTTGGTCTTCGTCTGACGGGGGCGTTCTGGCTGGGCGGTTTCCAGATCGGAACTCTGCTGCTGGCCGGCGTCGCCGGCCTCGTCTTTGGCTGTTTCTGCATGCTGGGCTATCTCACGCGAAAACACTGAACGCGCTTGATGCTCCTTTATTCGGATGATTCCCCGCGCGGTGTCGCTTGCCGTGAAATGGGTTGAGCACGCGGTTCGACGCCGGGGGTAAGCCTGCCATGGAATCCAAATGGGATGCGAGTCCGAAGCAGGATCGGTTTGATCATGCGAGCGGTCAAGGAACCATGAAGGCCGTGGTTACAGCCGGCAATGGCGGGCATGAGAAACTCCAGTGCCGCACGGTTCCCATTCCCATGCTTGAGCCGGGCGAGGTGCTGTTGCAAGTTCTTGCGGCCGGCGTCAACAACACCGAGATCAACACGCGCCTGGGCTGGTACTCGTCTTCCGTGACGACGGGGACCGGTGAAGTGGCGAGCGCTGAGGCGTTGCAATCAGACGCTATGACCGACGGCGGGTGGAATAAGGCAACGCCTTTCCCGTTCATTCAAGGCACGGATTGCTGCGGCCGTGTCGTCGCGGTGGCTCCCGGCGGAGACGAGAGCATTATTGGCTCGCGCGTGCTCGTGCGACCTTGCATGCGCATTTCGGGCTACGCGTCCATGGATAACGTCTGGATGGGTTCTGATTTCGATGGCGCGTTCGCGCAGTACGTCAAGGTTCCTGCCGGAGAGGTGTTTGCCGTGGCGTGCGATTGGAGTGACGCCGAGCTTGGGACCATTCCCTGTGCCTACGGAACCGCCGAAAACATGCTTCATCGTGGCCGGGTGTGCAGGGGGGAGCATGTACTGGTGGCAGGGGCATCCGGCGGTGTTGGCTCGGCGGTCGTGCAGTTGGCAAAGCGACGAGGCGCGGTGGTGACGGCGGTTACTTCGAAGTCGAAGATGGCGCAGATCATGTCGATCGGCGCGGACCACGTCATCGATCGCGATGAACTCTCCGATAGCCTCGGCGAATGTGCTGCCGATGTCGTTGTCGACAATGTTGCAGGGCAGAACTTCGGTTGCATGCTGAAGGCGTTGAAGCGAGGCGGAAGGTACGTTTCGTCGGGTGCAATCGCCGGACCGTTAGTGATGCTCGATATGCGCACGCTCTATCTCCAGGACCTGACCTTGATCGGCTGCACCGCTTGGGACGAGCCCGTTTTCAGGAATCTGATCGCCTACATCGAGCACGGTGAATTGCGGCCGCTCGTGGCCAGGACTTTCCCGCTCGAACGCATCGCGGACGCGCAGCGCGAGTTTCTGCTGAAGCGGCATATCGGTAACTTTGTCCTGATTCCGCCGCCTCTGGACGATTGATTGCTTGCGCTGTTGTCGCCGATGGCCGCCTATTCGCTATGTGCCAGGTTGCAGCGTGACCCTGAGTTCGGCCGGTTTCCCTTTGCGCAGGACCGTGAGCCGTACGGTGTCACCCACCCGGTAGTCATCGAGCCTTGAGAGCAGTTTGCCGACGCTGTCGACCGGTTTGCCGTCGACGGCCGTAATGATGTCGCCGGGTACGACTTCGCCGCTGCGTGAGATGTTGATCCCGATGAGGCCGGCCTTGGCGGCGCTGGAGTCGGGCGCAACGCGCAGGATGACGACGCCGGATACGTCGAGCAGCTTGGTCAGCCGTCGATTGAGATCCTCGTCGATCTCGATACCGAGCGCCGGGCTGGTGTAACGACCGGTTTTGATGAGTTGCGGCACGACGCGATTGACCGTGTCGACCGGCACGGCGAAACCGATGCCGGCGCTGCTGCCGCTCGGGCTGTAGATCGCCGTGTTGACGCCGATCAGCCGGCCGGCGGAGTCGAGCAACGGGCCGCCGGAGTTGCCCGGGTTGATCGCTGCATCCGTCTGTACGAGGTGGTCGATGCTGCCACCGTCGTCACCGCCCAGCGAGCGGTCGAGCGCTGAAACGATGCCGGTGGTCAACGTCCAGTCGAGTCCGAACGGATTGCCGATGGCGTAGACCTTCTGTCCGACGCGCAGATCGTGGCTGGTGCCGATAGGGACGACGGCAGGGCGCTTCTTGGGAACCTTGATGCGCAGCACGGCGAGGTCGTGCGCCTTCGAAACACCGACGAGTGATGCCTTGAACTCGCGTCCATCGGCAAGCTTGACCAGCGCCTCACTGGCATTCTCGATGACGTGGAAGTTGGTGATGACATGGCCCACGTCATCCCAGATAAAGCCCGAGCCCGTGCCGCGCGGAACGGAATAGACGTTGCGCGTCCAGATGTCGCGCACTCGCGAGCTCGTCGTGATGTAGACGACCGACTCGCGCGTGCGCTCGAAGAGATCGATCGTCGCTTTCTCATCGGCGCCGAGTTCGCCACGCGGCGTGACCGCGCGAGGCAGGCCAATACCTTGCTGTGCGACGGCGGCGGGGAGCAAGGACGCGCCGGAGAGCAATGCAACCAGGCAAAGGAGGACATTGAGCCAGCGCGTGCGGGTCAATGAGCGAGCGGCTTGGGTCATGATCGTTATTCCGTTATAGGCAAGCGGTAGCTCTGATAATGGGAGCGATCCACTGCGCTTTCAAGACGGAATCTGACACGTGAACCCAAATGAAACGGGCCGGAGACTCTGTAAGGAGGCTCCGGCCCGCAATCCTTTGCGTGTCGCTTCGTCGGCTTAGCTCTTGCGCAGCTTCTCGAACGCGACTTCAAGCTGAATTCGCATCGAGAATCATCCGCTTCGTCACTTGTGCAGGCTTTCCAGTGTGCACGGGAATTCTAGTATCGTTTCCTGACACCGCTGAGGCATTTTCTTCTCACTCATGTGAGAAACGAGGTTATTGAATCGTGTAGCCGCCGTCGATGACTAGGTTTGCGCCGGTGATGATGTGACTGTGCTCGCTGACCAGATAGAGTACGGCGGCGGCGATTTCTTCGGGTTGCGCGAAACGGCCGACCGGAATTTTCTTCTTCATCGCTTCGCCGACTTCGCCTGCCCAGGCCTGCTTGCCAAGTGCGGTTTCGACGACAGTTGGCGATACGGCATTGACGGTAATGCCCGCACCCGCCCATTCGATGGCCAGCACTTCGGTCATCGAGGCGACGGCAGCCTTGCTGGAGCAGTAGGCAACATGACGGTCAAGGGCGATGACGCTGGCCTGAGAGGCGAGATTGACAATCTGACCGCCGCCATTCTTCTCCATGTTCTGTGCCACAGCCTGTGACAGGAAGAAGGGGGCTTTCAGGTTGATCGCCATCGTCGTGTCCCATTCTTTCTCGGTCACGACGTCGGCTTTGTTCAGTAGGGCGACACCCGCATTGTTCACCAAGACGTCGAGTTTCTTGAAGCGGTCTTCGGCCTGTTTGACGGCGTCTTTGATCTGTTGCAGATCGGCGACGTTGCAGACGATCGACAGGTGACTACCGGGTAGCTTTTTCGCTATCTCGTGGACATCCGGACTGATGTCAATCATCACGAGGCTGGCGCCTTGTGCCGCGAACAATTCACAGACGGCATAGCCGATGCCTGCAGCGGCACCTGTCACGACGGCCACCTTGCCGGTGAGGTTGAAGCCGTCCTCATACTTCTTGGTCATGCGTGTTCTCCAGTTTGGCTGACGGGGTTGGCCGGGGCAGTACAGTCGCACCATGCCAACCACCGCTTCGCCGTGTTACGTTGTATTGCCTGATTACGCCTTACTTCCGGCCTGACAGCATGGCATCCGCGTTTTCCTTGGTGATCGGTGTCCAGGGAATGTTGTAGTGCTTGGCCACGCCGTCACCCCACTGCAGGCCTTGGGCTTCGTACTTTGTCCAGATGTCGGCACGTGGCTTGTAGGTCGGGCCGACAATGTTGCGCATCAGAACGTCCAGACCACCCTGTGCCTGGGCGCTGGCGTCCTGCAGTACGCTGACCATGTTGCCGGCCTGGACGGCGCGCACGGCATCAGTGACGCCGTCGATACCGGCGGTCGGGATGGTCTTCGGGTCGAGGCCTTTAGCCTTCACCGCTTCGATGGCGCCGAGGGCCATTTCGTCGTTCTGGCCGATGATCCCGTTGATCTTGCCCGCGTGCGAGGTCAGCCAGTTTTCCATCAGCGACAGCGCTTCGGCACGTGACCAGTTAGCCGTCTTCATTTCGAGAACCTTCACATCCTTGTACTTGGCGAGAACGTTCTGGTTGCCCTTGCGACGCTCGATTTGTGCCGACTGGCCGATCGGGCCTTCGAGGATGACGACGTTGCCTTTGCCGCCGATCGACTTGATGACCGATTCAGCTTCCATTTCGCCGGCAATGACATCGTTGGAACCGACATAGGAGGTCAGCTTGTCACTATTGACACGGGTGTTCGAGCCAACGACCGGGATACTCGCAGCGGCGGCTTTTTCCACGCCGACGGCGCCTGCCTCGATGTCGATCGGGACGAACAGAATGCCGTCGTACTTTTGCGTAACCATTGTGTCGAACTGGTTGTTCTGCGTCAGTGCGTCGTAGTTACCGTCGAAAATGGTGACCTTGACCGTGCCGTCCTTGACCAGCGGGTGGGCCTTCAGCGCGTTCGCCCAGAGTTGCATGAACTCGCCCTTGAGACCGTAGACCGCGGCGCCGATGTTGTAAGTCTTCTTTTGCTCTGCGAGCGAAGGACCGCTGGCGGCCAGGGAAATTGCCAATGTCATTGCTGCAATTTTAAGAAGTCGCATTTCATCTCTCCGTAAAGTGAGTGGGTGTTGCGGTTGTGATTGGGACTGCTGGGACTGCGGGAAAAACTCAGGCTTGCTTTTTGCGTGAAACGTCGAGCAGCACGGCTGCAACGATGATCGTGCCCTTGATCACCTGCTGGTAGTAGGACGAGACGCCCATCAGGTCGAGACCGTTGTTGATTACGCCGATGATCAGCGCGCCGACCAGGGTGCCGGTGAGCGTGCCGACGCCGCCACTCAGGCTGGTGCCACCGATAACGACGGCGGCAATCGCGTCGAGTTCGTAGGCGATACCCGCCTGCGGTAACGCAGAGGTAGTGCGCGCGGCGAGGATCAGGCCGGCCAGAGCCGAGAGCAGGCCGGAGATGACATAGACGGCAAAGATTACCCAGCGCGTGCTGATGCCGCTGGTCTTGGCGCTGCGCTCGTTGCCGCCGACGGCGTAGACGTAGCGACCAAAGGTCGTGTACTTGAGAATGAACCAGAAGATGAAGAAGGTGATCGCCAGGATGATGACCGGAACCGGTATGCCTCCGACCATGCCTTGGCCGATGAAGCGGAATTCCTTCGACAGGTTGGCGATTGGCATGCCGTCGTTGTAAATGAAGGTCAGGCCGCGGGCGACGCTGAGCATGCCGAGCGTGACCACGAAGGGCGCTACCGCGAGCCGCGCGACGATGGCGCCACTAATGGCACCAAGCGCCAGGCCGACGGTCAGACCGGCCAGCATGCTGAGGAAGGCATTGTGCGGATCCGTGCCCGTAACCATGCTGGCAGTGACGAGACCGCCGAAGGCCAGCACGGAGCCGACGGAAAGGTCGATGCCCTTGGTCAGGATGACGTAGGTCATTCCGATGGCGAGGATGCCGTTGATCGACGTCTGGCGCAGGATGTTGACCCAGTTTCCCCAGCTCAGAAAATTGTCGTTGGCGACGCTTAGGCCGATGCACAGGATGAAGAAGGCAATCACGATGCCGTAGTCGGCGACCACATGGCGAAGACGGCGGCGGTTCTGATTCACGGGCACTGCGATGGTTGAGTTCATGTTCTGATTTACCCCTGATTAAGATGCGAGATGCAGAAGTTCTTCCTGCGAAGCCTGGTGGCCGTCGATGACGACGGAAAGGTGGCCTTTCTTGAAAATCGCAATGCGATCGCTGACCTCGAGAACTTCCGGTGCCTCGGAAGAGACGACGACGACGGCGCCGCCCTTGGCTGCGAAATCGGCGAGGAAGGCATAGACCTCGCGCTTGGCGCCTTCGTCGATGCCGCGCGTCGGCTCGTCGCACAACAGGCAGATCGGCTGCGTCGCCATGCAGCGGGCCAGTACCACCTTCTGCTGGTTGCCGCCGCTCAGGCCCGAAACGTCCATGTCCGGCGTGGCGGCCTTGACGCGCATGCGCTCGATCATGCTTTGCATCAGCGAGCGATCCTTCTTGCGGTCTATGTAGCCGGCCGTTGAGAGCGCAGGCAATGCCGATAGCGTAGTGTTGAAGGCGACCGAGGACGTCAGTACCAGCCCCGTCGCCTTGCGATCCTCTGTGATCAGCGAGATTCCCTGGCGGATGGCCCGGCCCGGTTCGCCGGCAACGATCGGCTTGTCGAGCAGCGTGGCGCTGCCGGTGTCGGGCTCGGTGATGCCAAACACGCAGTTGAGGAATTCGCTGCGGCCGGAACCGATCAGGCCGTAGATGCCAAGCACCTCACCGCGCTTGACGTCAAGCGAAATGTCCTGGAATTCGCCTTGCCGCCCGAAGTTCTTGACCGATAGCACGGTGTCGCCGTCTGCCTTCTTTGCGGCGCGCGTGCTTGCATTCAGTTCCCGTCCGACGATCTGCCGAACCAGGTGACGACGGTCGATGTCGGCGAGGTGGCCAGTCTCAACGAAACCGCCGTCGCGGAAAACGGTATAGCAATCGGCAATCGTGAAGATTTCCGACAGGCGGTGCGAGACGTAGATGATGCCGGCGCCCTGAGCGGAAACGTTACGGATCGCGTCGAACAATACCTCGGTCTCGTTCTCACCGATCGCCGAGGTAGGCTCATCCATGATGATGATTTCGCTCTGGTGGCTGAATGCCTTCGCAATTTCCACCAGTTGCGTTTGCGCCAAGCTAAGGCGATGCATCGGTGCGCGCGGGTCGATGTCGAAATGCAGGCGTTCGAGCAGGGCACCGGCCCGGTCGAACAGCGTCGGATAGTCGACGACGACGCCAAGTCTCTTCGGCTCGCGTCCGAGAAAGATGTTCTCGGCAACGGTCATGCCGGGAATCGGTGACAGTTCCTGAGTGATGATTGAGATACGTGCCTGCAGCGCCTCGTTCGGGTTGGCGAAATGGACTTCCTGTCCCTTGACCTGAATCGATCCAGCATCGCGCTGCAGGATGCCCATCAGGATATTGAGGAAAGTGGATTTTCCGGCCCCGTTGCCACCGCATAGCGCATGCACGCTGCCGGCGTGGAGCTCGAGGCGGCCGTCGCGTAGCGCAGGTACGCCGTTGAAGCTCTTTTTCACACCGTTGGCCAGGACGAGAGGCGTTTGAGCCATGTCAGCCCCTTGCCGCGGTATCGCCTGTATCAAATCTGCTGATGATTCCGTCATCTTGTGTTCCCCCCCATGCCAAGGAATGCTGCCGTTGCCCGCCGTTGCTAGACAGGTAGTCCGCCGCTTGTCTCGTACTCCGTGATGCGGTCAATCTTGGATGCCGAGTTGCCGCCGTCGAAAGTCGATTGCAGGTAGCGGTCGACGATCACCTTGGCCAATTCGGGGCCGATCACACGTGCGCCGAGGGTGATGATCTGTGCGTCGTTGCTCCTGCTCGCCCGCTCCGCAGAGAACGTGTCGTGACACTGTGCTGCTCGAATCCCCGGAACCTTGTTCGCCGAGATGGCCATACCGATCCCGGTACCGCAGAGCAGAATGCCGCGTTCAAATTGCCCCGCCACGATCGCCTCGGCGACCTTGAACCCGACGTCCGGATAGAGCACCGGCTGGTTGTTAAAAGTCCCGAAGTCCTGAACTTCGTGCTGTTGAGCTTCCAGATGGCGCTTGATGACATCCCGCAGTTCGCATGCCGCCTCGTCGCATCCAATCGCAATTTTCATCTGTACCTGTCTCCTGAGGTTCGACCTGCCGACTTCATTTGCCCGTGCAATGATCTTTTGAGCTTCAATGTTTGATCGAAAGTTTCCTTTTTGATTGGTTTAATGTCAACTACTAAATCATTTAATGGTTAGTTGGTTTCATTACGGCTGGGTTGTTACGAAATTTGGCGTACTAATTTGATTATTTTGCTTCTTTGTTCGGTTGCTATGAGGTTATGAGTTCGTGTAATCTGATTCTTGGTGCGAAATTATGTTTTTGTGGTGATCATATGATCATGTTGGCGCTGCTGTGATTACGGTGGGCCGTGCGCATGGTCGGAAGAACCATTACTTGGGATCAAACTGAATGCCTTTCATTTGAGGAGAAAACACTATGACTATGAACAGAATCATCAACAACGCAGACCTCGTGGTTGAGGACATGCTCAAAGGCTGGCTGGTCGCGCACGCCGACACGGTGGTCGCGACCGACAATTCACGCGTGGTCAAACGCGCACGCGCCCCCGAAGCGGGCAAGGTAGGCGTCGTCACCGGCGGCGGTTCGGGCCACGAACCAGCCTTCCTCGGTTACGTCGGCGACGGCATGGTCGACGCGGTGGCAATCGGCGAAATCTTCTCCTCCCCGACCGCCAAGAGCTTCCTCGACGCCATGCGCGCCGCCAACGGCGGTGCCGGTGTCGCCTGTCTGTACGGCAACTACGCCGGCGACAACATGAACGTGAAGATGGCCATCTCGATGGCCGAACGCGAAGGCATCACCGTCAAGACGGTGGTCGCCAACGACGACGTGCCGTCGGCACCGAAAGGCGACGAAGCCAAGCGGCGCGGTGTGGCCGGTGAAATCCTGATGTGGAAGGTCGGCGCCGCCAAGGCCGCGCAGGGCGGATCGCTTGACGAAGTGATCGCCGCCGCGCAAAAGGCCATCGACAACACGCGCAGCATCGGCATTGGCCTCTCGGCGTGCATCATCCCGGCCGTCGGCCACGCCAACTTCACGATCGAGCACGGCAAGATGGAAGTCGGCATCGGCCACCACGGTGAGCCGGGGATTGACGTGCGTGCAACCGTCAGCGCTTCGGAAATGGCCGAGCTGATGCTCAAGGTCATCCTGCCGGATCTGCCGTTCGTCAAGAATGATCGCGTCGCCCTGCTCGTTTCCGGCCTCGGCGCAACGCCGATCATGGAGCTCTACATTCTCTACGGCGAAATCGCCAAGCGCCTGGAGGCGCAAGGCATCACCGTCGTCTTCAACAAGGTCGGCAACCTGTTCACCTCGCTCGAGATGATGGGTGTCACGC
>JAGNOM010000249.1 GCA_017990155.1 Propionivibrio sp.
GAGCGGGACGATCACCTTGGGATGGAAGAGTCCGCTCCAGCCGAAAGGCACGTCCATGCCCATGCCGAGCACCATGAGGACGATGATCAGCGGGCCGGCGACGAAGACCGGGATGCCCCAGATGAACAGCGCAAAACCGACGATGGCGTTGTCGATCGCCTTGTTCTGGTTGAGCGCGGCGACGACGCCGAGCGCGATGCCGACGATCGCCAGCAGCGTGATGGCGGTCAGGCCGAGCTGAAGCGTGACCGGAACCGCGGCTGAGAGCATCGAATTGACCGAGCGCCCGGAGACCAGCGAGTTGCCGAAGTCGCCTTGCGCGATATGGCTGACGTAACTGCCAAACTGCACGAGGAACGGCCGGTTCAGCCCGGCGGCCTCGCGGATGGCTTCGATGCGTTCGGGGTCGTAGGCAACGTCACCCGGCGCACGCAAGAAGATCAGCTTGATCGGATCGCCGGCCCCGAAGAAGACCAGTGCGTAGATCAGCAGCAGGAGCATCAGCACCGACGGAATCCAGCGCAACACCCTGCCTAAAATGTACTTTCCCATTTTGACCCCAGATGTTCCCGCACGGGCGGCGCGCGACTTACTGACAACACCCGAAGAAGTATCGATTCGTCACCCCGGCGGAAGCCGGGGTCCAATCGGCGATTGCTCTCCGACACTGGATACCGGCTTTCGCCGGTATGACGACAATTTCCTACTCCATCGGGGCGACGCAATTGCCCCCGTGCAGCTTTCTCACATCACACGCTTAACGGGCGACCCGCTTGCTCTCGTCGATGGTGACATTCCACGGCTCGATGACCTGCCAGTCGTCGTTCTTGTCGAAGCCTTGCACCCAGGGCATCGACCACTTGGACATCACGTCGTAGTAGTACGGGATGAACATGTAGTCTTCGCGGAAGAGCTTCTGCGCTTCCTGCGCACCCTTGATGCGGGCCGGATCCTGAACGCTCTTCGCCTTCGCCTCGTCAAGCAGCGCGTCGACCTTCGGATTCTTGTACCCGCCCATCTTGCCGCGCGCATTGCCCGACGTTGAGTGGATCGAACCCATCAGGTAGGAGACGGCATCCGGAACGCGCGTACCGACGTCGTCGCGGAAGATCTGCACGCTCTTCTGATCCGGACCGGAGTAGGTTTCGATATCCGCCTTCATTTCGACGCCCTGGATGCCGAGGATCTTGCGCCACTGTTCGGCCATGTACTGCGCGGCCGCTTCGTGCGTCGGCGTGCTGATGCCGACGAACATGATCTTCGGCAGCAGGCGGCCTTCCTTGTACTTCGAAGCGGCGAGCGCTTTCTTGGCGCCTTCCGGGTCATACGGGTACGGCTGGAAGTCCGGATCGACACCGGCGACCTTGTTCAGGATCTGCGTAGCCGGCGTATACGGGCCTTGCGGGTACGCGGCCTTGGCCATGTCGACCGGGTTGATGCTCATGAGCAGCGCCTTGCGGACATTGATGTCGTCCATCGGCGGCTTCTTCGCGTCAAACCAGAACTGCTGGCCCTTGGCGAGCGGCGGCCCTGAGACGAAGTCAGCACCGAGGTCGTCGATCAGCGTCGGCGTGATCAACTCCGTATGCGCATCCATCTTGCCGGTCTTCAGCATCAGAGTCGCCGTGCTGGCATCGCTGACCGAGCTGATCACGATCTTGGAAAGCTTGGGCGCAGGACCAAAGAACTTGGGATTCGGTACCAGCGTGATGATGCCCTGGTCGAGATCCATGCTTTGCGGCATGAACGGGCCGCTGACGGCGACCTTGTTCTTGGGATGCCACCAATCGGCCTTCTGATCCCCGTTCTCGTCCTTGACCTGCGAAATCTTGACCGGCGGAATCAGCGCCGTTGCAATCTTCTGATCGAAGATGGGGTCGGGCGCACTGAGCGTGACCACGACAGTCTTCGGGTCTTTAACCACAATCCCCGACATCGACCGCTTGGCGCCGCTCGTCACCTCCTTGAATCCATCGATCCCGCCAAGGAACAGGTCGGCGCGCTGGTGCTTGGTGCTCGGCATGGCGCAGAGATCCCACGTTCCCTTGATGTCTTCGGCGGTGATCGGCGATCCGTCGGAGAAGACGGCCTTCGGATTGATGCTCAGCGTCCATTGCACGAAGTTCGCATCGGGCTCGGCCTTGGCCAGCACGAGCGGCTGCAGCGTTCCGCTCTTGTCGAAGTACATCGGGGCCGCCCACATCAGCGATTGCCAGCGCGCCGCGTGTCCGCCGCCCTGCAATGGAGACCAGGTCTGACTCAACGCCGGATGCGCGATGTTCAGCACCTGACCGGCGACCGGTTTGTCTTGTGCAACCGCGCCGCCAACGAGTGAAAAGCTTATGACCAGCGCCGACAGAATCTTCTTCACCATCATGATGCAGCCCTCCTTTATCAGTATCGCCTTCATGCATCTACGCCCTAAGTGCGTAGCCCGAAATGACTAAAACACCCCCGCCTTGAAAGAAATCGCGCACGCAACCGTCGAAATCCGACGCGCACACCGTTGGAACGTCGTGGTAGATGAAGAGTGATATAACTTCCATACCCTGTCAATAGGCGTCACACAATATCGCAAACGCGCATCGAACCGATTGTGATCACAGTCGGCGCCCAAGCCTTGAATGGACACGAAACCAGGCCTGGGCGACCGTCTTGGGCAAGTGCCCACAAGACTCGTAATAACTTTTAACCATTTGTTTTTATATTATTTATCAACAACAATTACGCCCTGGTGCGAACGACAGAGGCACCCAAGAAAGCGCACTGAGAACCGATCAGCAGCAATCGATGCATATCGGAAGGCGCCAATCGCTCGGTACAACTCCAAGCTTAAATGTTGCATTACCTATCACGTTAATGCATTATCTACCAAAGCAAATAACGACCGCGTCGTCGCATGGAGAATTGAACGCCGTCCGACGGTCAATAAATCAGGTGATCCGAACATGAAAGAACTCGCACTGGAAGACAGGCCACACGAACAGGAAAGCACGCCCTTGCTGCCGGTACAAAGACGCCAGCGCATCGCCGACTTTCTGAACAATCACGGCGCGGTGACCTTGCAGCAGCTGACCGACGCCTTGCACGTCTCGATCTCCACCCTGCGCCGCGACCTCGATTCGCTGGCCGAAGACGGTGTCGTCGAGCGCACGCACGGCGGCGCCATCCTGCGCCACCAGCAATACAGCACCTTCGAACCGAACTTTTCGGCCGCGCGGGACCTCTCGCCGCGCGAGAAGACGGCCATCGGCGAAGCCGCCGCCGAAGCGCTGATCCCGGGGCAAAGCGTGATCTTCGACAGCGGCAGCACCGTCCTCGAGGCGGCCAAGGCCGTCGTCGCGCGCAAGATCGAAATCGTCGCCGTCACCAACGACGTCGAGATCGCGCAGGTGCTCAACAACAGCCCGTACGTCCAGGTCCACGTGCTCGGAGGCCGCCTTCGCCAGGGCAGCAACACGCTGGTCGGTGAAGAAGTGCAGAACGACGCGCGCGCCATCCGCGCCGACGTGCTCTTCCTCGGCGCCCACGCCGTCTCCGAGACGACCATCTCCGAAACCTCGACTGAGGTCGCGGCGGTCAAGCGCACGCTGATGAAGTCGGCCAATTTCTGCCGCCTGCTCATCGACTCGTCGAAATTCCGTCCGCGCGTCTTCATGACGGTGTGCAGCTTTGATGAACTCGACGAGATCATCACCGACGAGGGCGCGCCACAGGAGGAACTCGAACGCATCCGCTCGGCCGGCGTGAAACTGACGGTGGTCGGAAAGTAGTCGTGAATACCGGCGGCACCCGACGCATCCGCATCCTCGCCGACGACCTGACCGGCGCACTGGATACGGCGGCGGTGTTCGCCGGGCCGGTACCGGTGTATATCGACCACCCGCCAGTAGATCAAAAAGACGCAGCGACTCCGATCGCCGCGCTCGCCACCGGCACGCGCGACGTCGCGCCGGATTCGCTGCCCGAGCGGCTGCAACCCGCGCTCGACTGGCTGCGCGCCGGCACCGTCGCCTACAAGAAAGTCGACAGCCTCCTGCGCGGCAACACCTTCGCCGAGACGGCCTGGATTGCGCAGCATGGGCACTTCAACCTGACGGTGTTTGCCCCGGCCTTTCCGGCGCAAGGACGAATCACCGTCGACGACCGCCAATGGATCGTACGCCCGGACGACACGCGCGAAGGCGTCGCCACACCGCTGATCGAAGCCTTTTCTTCATTGAGCAGGCGTGCATGTTCATCCTTCGCCAATGATGGCGTCTGCGATACCTGGATACCGGAAATCCTGAACGACACCGATCTGGATCGCGTCGTCGCCACCGTTGAGAACAGCGCGGCGGCGAATCCCCTGTGGTGCGGCAGCGCCGGCCTGGCGCACGCGCTGGCGCGGCGCTGGCAACTCGCGCCCGACTTGGGATCGGCAGCCCTGCTGCCGGGCGGTGAAGGGCCGACCGTCCTGATCAGCGCCAGCTTCCAGCCAACCCTCAAGACACAATGGGCGCGACTGTGCGCCGATCGCCCGCCCACCGCCATGGCTCGTGTTGCCGACGACGGTGAGATCGCCACTGCGCTCGACCAGGCACGCGCTGGTACCGAAGAAGTCTGCTTCGACCTCTCCCCAACCGAACGGATTTTCCCGGAGGAGGCTGCGGCACGCCTCGCAGCGCAAGTGGCCCGCATCGTCGCCCAACTGCCCCGCCCCGGACAACTCGCCGTGATCGGCGGCGACACGCTGCTCGCGTTGTGCCGTGC
>JAGNOM010000042.1 GCA_017990155.1 Propionivibrio sp.
GATCTCGTCGCCGAGAATGGCTTGCACGGCAGCGTCCTGGCTTTCAAAAACGCGTGCGCGACCGCTGAATTTCCAGATGCTTTCATCGACGCCGGCGGTTTTGACGATGCAGCCCTCTTCAGCGATGTTGCCGAAGAGTACGGCCAGCCCGCCTTCCTTCGAGTAGGCGTTGGCATGATCACGGATGCAGCCATGCGTGCGGTCAAGATCGAGCTCGGGATAGCGTCGGTTCTGCGAAAACGCGACTTGGGTTGGTACGCCGCCTGGCGCTGCGCGGAAGAATTCGTAGACGGCGAGGTCGCGAGCGCGGTGCATGACGTCCCAGATGTCGATCGCTTCGCCCAACGTCTTCGTGTGTACTGTTGGTACGTTGAGGTGCAGCAGATTTGAACGCGCGAGTTCGCCAAGAATGCCGATGATGCCGCCGGCGCGATGCACGTCTTCGATGTGGAACTTGTCGGTCATCGGGGCTACTTTGCAGAGACAGGGCACCTTGCGTGAAATACGATCGATGTCCTGCATTGTGAAGTCGACGCCGGCCTCCTGCGCGGCGGCCAGCAGATGCAGAACGGTGTTGGTCGAGCCGCCCATCGTCACGTCCAGCGTCATCGCGTTTTCGAAGGCTTCGAACGATCCGATCGAGCGTGGCAGGATCGAGGCGTCGTTCTGCTCGTAATAGCGGCGGCAGAGTTCGACGATCTGGTGGCCGGCCTTGACGAATAGCTCGCGGCGGTCGGCATGGGTGGCGAGCAGTGTGCCATTTCCGGGCAGGGCGAATCCGAGCGCCTCGGTCAGGCAATTCATCGAGTTGGCGGTGAACATGCCGGAGCACGATCCGCAAGTCGGACAGGCGGAGCGTTCGATTTCGTCGAGTTCGGCGTCGGAAACCTTGCTGTCGACGGCCTTGACCATCGCGTCAACCAGGTCGAGATGGATGACCTGCCCGGTCGGTGCCTTGTACTTGCCGGCTTCCATCGGGCCGCCGGAGACGAAAATGGTCGGGATGTTGACGCGCATCGCGGCCATCAGCATGCCCGGCGTGATCTTGTCGCAGTTCGAAATGCAGACCATGGCGTCGGCGCAGTGCGCGTTGACCATGTATTCGACCGAGTCTGCGATCAGGTCGCGTGACGGCAGCGAATAAAGCATGCCATCGTGGCCCATGGCGATGCCATCGTCGACGGCGATGGTGTTGAACTCCTTGGCGATGCCGCCGGCCTTCTCAATTTCTCCGGCCACCAATTGGCCGATGTCCTTTAGATGGACGTGCCCCGGGACAAACTGGGTAAATGAATTGACCACCGCGATGATGGGTTTGCCGAAATCGCCGTCCTTCATGCCGGTAGCGCGCCACAATGCGCGGGCACCCGCCATGTTGCGGCCGTGAGTTGAAGTGCGGGAACGATAATCGGGCATGGCAAACCTCCAGAGCAGGAACAGTCAGAGTCGAGCGCTCAATTCTACCGAAGAAGCGGGGCGTTAGTTGGCAGTGGCCGCCCGTGGGCATGGCAATCGTGCTAAATGGCCGACGCGGCCGGGGCCACTCCTGACCGCCAACTGGCGACCAACCGGATTTTTCGCCAGTTCCGAACAGCCGGATCAGTCTGTGGCTCGAGTCCGGTGAGCGATTGCGTCCGAGACGTGCACCGCTGAAGCGCTGTTCGTCGATACCGCACGGCCAATTCGTTCCAGGAGAATGAGGTTCATTTTTCCGTTCTGGACCTTTTTGTCGTGCTGCATCAGTTCGAGGTAAGTCGTCGTCCCCATCTCCGGGCCAACGGTCGGTAATCCGGCGCGCTGAAACAGGTCTTCAATTCGCTCAAGATCATCCGCGTCAAGCCAGCCGAGCCGGAACGAAAGCTCAGCGGCCATCATGGTTCCCGCCGCAACGGCCTCCCCGTGCAGCCAGACGCCGTAGCCCATGCCCGCTTCAATGGCATGGCCAAAGGTGTGGCCCAGGTTCAGGAGCGCGCGTTCGCCTTTTTCGCGCTCATCAGCCGACACAACTTCGGCCTTGTTCTTGCAGGAGCGCGCAATGGCGAAAGCGAGTGCTTCGGGTTTGCGTGCCAGCAAATGGTCGAGGTTCTCTTCCAGCCACTCAAGAAAAGGCAAGTCGCGAATCAAGCCGTATTTGATGACTTCAGCCAAGCCGGCCCGCAACTCTCTGTCCGGGAGGGTGCTCAACACCTCGGTGTCGGCCAACACGAGTTCCGGCTGATAGAAGGCGCCGATCATGTTTTTGCCACGAGGATGGTTTATCGCCGTCTTTCCGCCCACCGACGAATCAACTTGCGCAAGCAATGTGGTCGGAATCTGGATGAAGGGAATGCCGCGCTGATAGCTCGCGGCAGCAAAGCCGGTGATGTCGCCGACGACGCCACCGCCGAGCGCAATCAAGGTGCTTGTTCGGTCGCAATGCCGCTCGAGCAAGAAGTCGAATATCGAATTCAGCGTTTCCCAGTTCTTGAACTGCTCTCCGTCGGGTAACAGTATTCTTGACGACTCCACGCCGGCATCCCGCAAGGATGCTGATACCGCATCGGCGTAAAGCGGGGCGACGGTGGTATTGGATACGATGACAACCTTTGCGGAGGTGAGGTGAGGAAGCAGCAGATCCGATTGTGAGAGGACGCCAGGTCCGATGTGAATCGAGTAGCTTCTGTCCGCCAGTGAAACAGTCAATGATTCCATCGGTCTCCGAACTCCTTTATTAATAATTGCATCACGCCCTGAGCATTGATGCGGCCTCCATCGATCACCAGATCCGCAACTTCACGATAGAGTGGATCGCGCTGTGCGAACAGTTGCTGCAGTTTGCGCAAAGGATCATCAACTTTGAGGAGCGGACGGTTTTTGTCAGATCGAGTTCGTTCCCACAAAATGTGGGGAGGAACGTTCAGGTAAACCACAAACCCGCTTTTTGTCAGGTTGTCGCGATTTTCCGGCCTCAGTACGATTCCGCCCCCGGTCGCCACGATCCAGTTCGACATCCTTGCACAGTCTTCAACGACTTGAGATTCCCTTTTCCGAAAACCGTCTTCCCCCTCGATCTCGAAAATCGTTGGAATGCTCACCCCGGTTCGTTCTTCCACCTCTCGGTCCGTATCCATGAACGCCAAGCCAAGGCGTTTCGCCAAAATCCGCCCGATAGTGGTCTTGCCCGAACCCATCAGGCCGACAAGATAGATGTTTGAATTGCTTTGTCGTCGGCTAACCAAGTCGATAATCCACCATCAGAAATCGGGACAAATTCCGTAATTGCGCCAGAAACTCGGCTCAAGTAAAACGCCTTCGTGGTTCACTCTGTCGCGCGATGAAGTGTGGCGCCAGATTCGTACCCGCGTGCTCGCGATGCTATCAGTTCAGGCCGGTCCTGAGGTTGAAACGTCAGGATGGCTTGACGCGGGAATTGTCGACGCGCTATGCAATTCCCCCGACTCAAATAACAACAATAAGGGGTGGGAGACTTGTTAGAGTCACCACCCCCAATCGGCCGAACAGCAAGGCGGGTCGTTGTTATCGAATACTCAGCCCTTCCGCGACAATTTTCGGAGTGATAAAGACCAGCAACTCAGTTTTGTCGTCGATCCACTCCCGGTTCTTGAATAGCCAACCGATATAGGGCAAATCACCAAAGAAAGGAATCCTTTGGGTGTTGTCACGAACTGTCTGTGTGTAAACACCACCAATGACCACAGTTCCGCCATTTTCCACCAAGACTTCGGTCTTGACGTGTTTGGTGTCGATCGCCACGCCAGCTCCGGTCGACAGCGTGGTATTGGGCGTGTCCTTGTTTATGTCAAGAGACATCGTGATTTTCCCGTCCGGCGTGATCTGAGGTTTCACTTTCAAAGAAAGATTTGCCTTTCGGAAGGAAACGCTCGTGGCTCCGGAACTCGTCGCTTGCTGATAAGGAATCTCGACGCCCTGCTCGATAATGGCTTCGACCTGGTTGGCCGTCATAACACGTGGGCTTGATATCACCTTACCGCGGCCGTCAGCCTCAAGCGCTGATATTTCCGCGTTAAGGAACACGGTCTTTGCACTGTTGAACAGGATCATCGAGAAGACGCCGGCATTTCCGGCGCGTGGTGTTGCCGGGAGATTGACGGAGTTTCCAGTCGTAGAAAAATTCGGCTGCGTTTCCACTTGTCCGGTGAAATAAGCAGTGGAGTCCAGGCTAGCACCGGCGGCGACCCCGGAATTTCCTCCGCCAGTCAAATCGTTGTAGCCCAAACGAATTCCGATGTTTTTCGCAAAGCTATCGCCGGCTTCAACAATTCTGGCTTCAATCATGACTTGACGGACCGGCGTATCGACCTTTGCAATCATCGCCCGGACATCATCCAGCCGACTTGGCGTGTCTTTTACAAACATCATGTTTGAGCGATCGTCAAGCAATGCGCTACCTCGCTTGGACAACAAGGTCTGTTTCGGATCAACCAGGAGTTTCTGAACATCCGCCGCCTTGATGTAGTTCATCTGGAAGCTCTCGGTTCGCAACGGCTCCAGATCACCGATCTGAACTTTTGACTCAAACTCCAGTTTTTCCTTGGTCGCAATTTCCTCTCGCGGCGCAATCATTATGACGTTTCCGTTCTTGCGCATATCGAGTCCCTTTTGCTGAAGGATGATATCCAGCGCCTGGTCCCACGGAACGTCCTTTAGAATCAACGTAATCGAACCACCCACCGAGTCACTGACGACCATGTTCATTCCCGTGAACTCGCCAATCACCTGAAGCAAGCGACGTACATCCACGTTCTGGAAATTCAATGAGAGTTTTTCACCCTGATAACCGCCGCGTGACCCTTGCACCAGCTTGTTTGGATTCTCGACGATGGGTTTGACCTCGATTACGAATTGATTATCCGTTTGGTACGCATTGTGCTCCCACAGCCCTTTCGGGATGATTGTCATCTGAGCATTGGGGCCTTGCTGCGTCGTATTTATTGACACCACTGGCGTCGCGAAGTCGGTGACGTCCATTCGCTTGCGAAGCATGTCGGGAACGCCAACTTTGACGAAGTCGACGACAAGCCTTTCTCCTTGCTGACGAATATCGATACCTGCATTGGAATCTGCGAGGTCTACCGTGATTCGTGCCTCTCCGTCCTTTCCTCGGCGGAACGAGATGTCTCGGATGCTATTCTTCTCCTGCGACGGGTTCGCCTGCGAGAAGTGTTCAATGCGCGGTGCCACACCACCGTCCGTTGTACTTGGCGACAAAGAAAGCACGAGCGCATTTCCGTCAATCGCTGTCTCGTACGTCATCGCCTGGTTTAAGTTCAGAACGACGCGTGTGCGACCATCCGCCTGAATTATGTTCGCGCTTTTTAGCGCGCCTTCGTTATAAATCTGGGATGCACTTCCAAGCCCGTTTTCGACGTTAGGGAAGTCCAGTGCTATTCGTGCGGGCTTGGCTACGCTAAATCCCGAAGGCAATTCACTCAGAGGGGTCTTGAATGTCATCTTCACATTCACCACATTCCCTTGCTGTGCGACCGTCATGGCTTCAATCGAGTTTAGCCTTGTATCCTGAGCGTGGGCTGAAATAACCGACGAGCAAAGCCATAGAACTATGCTTAGCAGGCAACCTTTGACTTGTTTCACTTTTTCCCCTCCTGTCCCTGCAACATAAGCACACTCTCTCGTTCGGTCCAGTCGCCAGCGGGATCCTGAACCAGTTCTTTCAGTTTTACTTCAGACTCGGATATTTGCGTAATGACCCCGAAGTTCTGCCCCATATAATTGCCCATCCGGACCTGATATAACGCACCATCGGCCAGGATAATCGCGAATGAAGCATTCTTTCTGGTCATTACACCAACATACTTGAGTGATTCAAGCGGATAAGCCTCTAGCGGTTCGCGTGGACGGTCTAGGTCAGGCTGCAAGCCACCTCCACCGCCTTTTTTCTGGTCCGGGCCGATTTTTCCTGGCTTGAACGGGTCAAGCAAATTTCCTACGTCATACGGCACTGGCTCATACGGCTTTACTTGCGGTAGCTCAGGCACTTTTCCTTTGATCCCTTTCGAGGCGTCAGACATCCATTGACGCAAGTCGTCGTGATCGCCACCCGAGCAGGCCGACAGTACTAGACTTATTAGCACGACAAGGGTCTTGCTCATTTTTTCTTACCCTTCTTGGCTTTTTCAGCCTTCCTCTTGGCGGCCAACTCCTCATCGTCAAGGTAGCGGAAGGTTTTCGTTACAGCGTCCATAACCAGACTGCCATCTTTCGCCTGCTGATTTGGGGTTATGGAAATGTTGTTGAGTGTTACGATTCTCGAAAGCCGCCCAATATCCCCAGCAAATGCACCCAGGTCGTGGTAGCTCCCCGTAAGCCTCACCGTCACCGGCAGTTCTGCGTAAAAATCCTTCTGTACCTCTTGTCCTGGTTTGAACAATTCAAACTGCAAGCCGCGTCCCATCCCGGATTGGTTGATCTCGATCAGCAGCGATTCAACCTCGGCCTTGTTCGGTAGCTGTTTTAGAAGAGCTCCGAAAGAGCGGTCAATTTCGTTCATTTGCTGCTTGTACAGATCCAGATTGATGGCCTGAGTCTTCTTGGCGACAAACTCGTCCCGGAGGCGAATCTCGTCCTGTCTGCGTTCGTCAAGCACACTGATTTGGTCGTTCCAAACGAACCACCATCCTGCTGCGAGAATTGCCACAAAAAGGCCAAACAGCACAGAGGCTCTTGGGAGGGCTGGCCAAGCACCGACGTCGTTCGGGTTTAAGTTGCGGAAGTCGTCAATCAGGGATTTGAAATCAACTTTTGAGGAGGTTGCGGCGTTCATTTCTTACCCCCATCATTTCCCTCGCGCTTGAGGAGAGCATGTAGGCTGAACTCATTCAATCGCCGCTTCTCCACCGAAACAGCTTTGATTTCAAGGAGCTGCGGTTTCTCTAGCCAAGGCGACGCCTCGATATTCCGCATTAGGGTTGATACTCGAGCGCTTGATTGAGCGTAACCGACCAATGAGATTCTAGTGTTGTCTTGCTTGATGGTGCGAAGGTATACCCCTTCCGGCATTTGCTTCACAAGTTCGCTCAACAAACGAACAGCCTCGGCGCGATCGCGTTGCAAGGACTCGATAATTTGCTTTCGCGCAAGCAACGCTTGCGTCTGTTCTTTGAGCTTTTTGATTTCGTCGATCTGCTTGTCGAGAACCGCAATCTCTGACTTCAGGAAGTTATTTCGCTCCTCTTGAGATGAGATGTAGCCCTCGATAATTGTATAGGTGAGAAAAACAATCAAACCTGCCAATACGGAAATCATCACTAGCAGACCATAAAACTGCTGGCGCCGCGCCTTTCGCTTTTCCTCTCTGTGCGGTAATAGATTGATGCGAATCATTCGTCGAACCTCCGCAGGGCAAGGCCACATGCAACAACCAAAGAAGGAGCGTCCTGCAAGAGGTTCTTGGCCTTGACTCGTTCCGAAAGGACCATGTCCGAAAACGGATTGGCGATCACGGTATTAATTTGAGTTCGCGAAGCCACCGCTTCATCCGCACCGGGTAAGACTGCGCACCCACCCGATAGCACGATATGGCTGACCTGATTGAACTGGGTTGAGGTAAAGAAAAATTGCAGTGCCCTTGAAACTTCCAGCGCCATGCTTTCCACGAACGGGTGGAGAACTTCTGTTTCGTAATTGTCCGGCAGGTTGTTGCGGCGCTTTTCAGATTCGGCTTCCTCGAAAGTCATGCCGAAAAGGCGCGCGATGTCTTGCGTGAGTTGATTGCCACCGAAAGCTTGTTCCCGGCCATACAGTTGCAGCCCGTCGCGAAGTACAGTGAGATTCATCACGTTGGCGCCAATATCCACCAGTGCGATGATCTGCCCCTTTCCTTCATCTGGAAGCTGTTTCGTAATCAGGTCAAAGGCTGCCAGCGCGGCGTACGATTCAACGTCCATGACCACCGCTTTGAGGCCGGCGGACTCGACAACCGCAATGCGATCCTCGACCTTCTCTTTCCGCGACGCTGCTATCAGCACTTCTGTCTCGTCGGGCGACGAGGGGGCCGGCCCGACGATTTGAAAATCGAGATTGACCTCTTCGAGCGCGAACGGAATGTACTGGTTGGCTTCGGATTCGACCTGCAGTTCGAGTTCCTGCTCGCGCAGGCCGGCAGCCACTATGATCTTCTTCGTAATTACGTGTGATGCTGGAAGTGCGATTGCCGCCGAGCGCGTTGATGTTGCCAAGCGCTTCCAAGCCCGCCTCACTGTCTCGGCAGTGGCCTCGAGATTGACGATGTTGCCATCCGCCACGGCATCCCTTGGCAGTACTTCGATCGCGTACCGCTCGACCCGATAGCCGGTTTTGCCATCGCTGCCCAATTCGACCATCTTGACAGCGGAGGAGCTGATATCAAGGCCAATCAGGGAGCGGACTTTAGGATTGAAGATCGATAGATCGAATTGCAAATCGACACCCCCCGAAAAACCCTTAACTAATTAGTAGTTAGCACACTTATTGATAATCTACTTTAGATGCTAGCAACAAGTATCCGTCATGTAAAGCCATTTGCGGTCGGCTGTGGGAGGCGTGACGTGTCTTCGAGTTCAGGATCGATTCATGGCTGATTTCCCGTTCTGTACCAGCCATTCGGCCAACGATTATAATCACCACGTCTTGTCTATTTCCGGATTCCCCTTTGCCTAACCTTTCTCGCTGGATTCTCTATCCTATTCTGCTGGTCGTTGGTGTCTTCGTAATCGCAGTGGCGATGGTCGTCGTCGTCTTGACGCTCACATATCCGAATCTGCCGTCGTTGGAGGTTTTGACGGACTACCGGCCGAAGATACCGCTTCGGGTTTTTACGGCCGACGGTCAAATGATTGGGGAGTTTGGCGAAGAGCGGCGTGAGGTCATCCGTTTTGTGGATGTTCCAGAAGTGATGAAACAAGCAATTCTGGCGGCGGAAGACGAACGCTTCTACCAACATGGGGGCGTGGATGCGCAAGGCATCGCGCGCGCAGCGCTGAGCAACTTCATTGGTGGTGGTCGGCGCCAGGGAGCGTCCACCATCACGCAACAGGTGGCAAAGAACTTCTTCCTTTCTTCGGAAAAGACCTACGTTCGCAAGCTTTATGAAGCCTTGCTGTCGTTCAAGATTGAAAAGAACCTTACCAAGGATCAGATTTTCGAGCTCTACATCAACCAGATTTTCCTCGGACAACGCGCTTATGGCTTTGGCGCAGCGGCCCAGATCTACTTTGGTAAGTCGCTCAAGGAACTGAATATCGCGGAAGCGGCAATGCTGGCAGGTTTGCCGAAAGCGCCTTCGGCTTTCAATCCGGTTGTTAACCCTAAGCGTGCGCGTTTGAGGCAGCAGTATGTATTGCGGAGAATGCACGAGCTCGGTTTCATAAATGCTGAACAACATGAGGAGGCTACGCGACAAGCGTTGGTCGTGAAGCGTGAGACCAACGTTTTCCCAGTCCATGCCGAATACGTTGCCGAGATGGCCCGGCAAATCGCCGCCGATCGTTTCCCTGATGATGTTTATAGCGGTGGGTTGAAGGTCTACACGACGATCAGTCGGGACGATCAGGAAGCCGCCTACACCAGCCTTCGGCGTAACGTTCTTGACTACGATCGCCGGCACGGCTATCGGGGTGCCGAGGCGTACGTCGAAATGACGGATATCAAATCGGAGCAGGACGAGGCGCTTGACGAACTGTTGCAGGACTTCCACGACTCCGAAGACCTGCATCCGGCGATCGTTTTGAGCGCCGATACAAAGCAGATTCGTGCGTATCGGCGCGGGGGCGACGTGATCACGATTGCCGGTGACGGGCTGAAATTTGCGGCGCGCATGATCGATGCCAAGGCGCCAGCGAGCAAGCGGCTCCGCCGTGGCGCGGTCATTCGCGTGCAGACTGACGCCAAGAACAATTGGCGGATTACCCAGATGCCAGAGGTTGAAGCCGCCTTTCTGTCCGCCGACCCGCAAAATGGCTCGATTCGCTCGCTGATCGGCGGCTTCGATTTCAATCGCAGCAAGTTCAACCACGTGACACAGGCCTGGCGTCAGCCTGGATCAAGCTTCAAGCCGTTCATTTATTCTGGCGCGCTGGAAAAGGGCTTCACCCCGGCGTCGATCGTGTATGACGACCCGATCAGTTTCCCGGCCTCCGTCACCGGGAGTCGGGCATGGGAGCCGAAGAACTACGACGGGAAGTACGAAGGCGCGATGCGCGTGCGGACGGCGCTGGCCAAGTCGAAGAACATGGTGTCGATTCGGCTCCTGCAGGCAAGTGGCGTGCATTTCATACAGGACTACGCAACGCGCTTTGGATTTGATGCTGACAAGCATCCAGCCTATCTGACGATGGCGCTCGGAGCGGGATCGGTGACGCCCTGGCAGATGGTCTCGGCATATTCGGTGTTCGCCAACGGCGGCTATCGGATCCAGCCGTACATCGTTCGCGACATACGTGATGCGAACGGCAACATTCTGGCAGGGTCCCAGCCGGTTGTCGCTGGCGACAAATCCTTGCTGGTGATCGACCCGCGCAATGCCTATCTGATGGACAGCATGCTTCGCGACGTGACCATTTACGGCACGGCGGGGCGCGCTTCAGCGACGCTCAAGCGGCGCGATCTCGCTGGCAAGACCGGTACCACCAATGAGCATGTCGACGCCTGGTTCTGCGGCTATCAGAGAACGGTCGTGGGCTGTTCGTGGATCGGCTTTGATCAGCCAAAGAACTTGGGCAACGGCGAAACCGGCGGATCGGCCGCTTTGCCGGCCTGGATCGGCTACATGGCCAGCGCGCTGAAAGACGTTCCCGAATCATTCATGCCGCAGCCGGAAGGGCTTGTGTCGCTGGAGATCGCGGATTCCGGCAAAGGGCCAAGCAAGGAATTTTTCTACGCCGAGAATGTGCCAGCCGCACCAGAGTCAGAAGGTGAGCCGGAACTTCCTCTGGGCGACGAGTCCAGTCCGGTCGACTGAACGTTCCCGGGAAACTGATCAATCGACCAGTCTTCCGATCAAAGGGACAGCTTGACCGATTCCCCCGATTGCGATGACAGGATCCGGGTGAGCGAGGCCATGAGCTCGCTTTTATCGCGCGTATCGCGCCAGGCGCTTCCGTCCCAGCGGAAGTGATATCCACCGGATTTGGCCGCGACCCAAACTTCCCGGGCTGCGGAGTGGCGATTGACGATGATCTTGCTGCCGTCGGGCAACTCGATCTCGAGCACGCCGGCACTGACCATTGCAAAATCAAGATCGGCATCGCTCTGCTCAAGCCCGGCTTCGATCTGCTTCAGCGCCTCGTCGGCCAGCGTATTGAATTCGCTATCATTCATCCTGTGCTACCATTTTTTACTTTCGGTTATCCCCATGCGCCAACGACTCACGCTGACCATCCTGCTTGTTTCAATCTCACTTGGCGCCTGTGGCACCCGCGGTCCGCTGACCTTGCCGCCCCCCCAGTCGAAAGCCGATTTCTCCGAACACGCTGCAATACGACCGCTATCGCACGCGACCGTTTCAATCGATCTTAACACGGCAAAAGAACCCTCCTGATGACTGCATTCTCACTGAACAACGGCCAGCTGTACGCCGAATCCGTGCCGCTATCCGGCGTCGCCGAGCGTTTTGGCACGCCGTGCTATCTATACTCCCGCGCCGCGCTCGAAGCGGCGTTCGACGAGTTCAGGCAAGAGCTCGACGGCATCGACTCGATGATCTGCTACGCGGTCAAAGCCAATTCGAACATCGCGGTGCTCAATGTCTTTGCCCGCCTCGGTGCGGGGTTTGACATCGTTTCACTCGGCGAGTTGAAGCGCGTGCTTGCCGCAGGTGCGGACCCGAAGAAGATTGTCTTCTCCGGTGTTGGAAAGTCCGCGGCCGAAATGGCATTTGCTCTTGAAACCGGGATTTACTGCTTCAACGTCGAGTCAGCACCCGAACTCGATCGTCTCAATACAGTTGCGGGGAAACTCGGCAAGAAGGCGCCTATCAGTTTGCGCGTCAACCCGAACGTCGATGCCAAGACGCATCCCTACATCTCGACCGGGCTCAAGGAGAACAAGTTCGGCGTCGCTTACGAAGATGCGCTGACTACCTACAAGAAAGCGGCCGGACTGCCGAATCTGGAAGTGACCGGCATCGACTGCCACATCGGATCACAGTTGCTCGATCCGGCACCATTCGCCGAAGCGCTCGAGAAACTCCTGCAACTCATCGACCAGCTTCGGGTCAACGGTATCGAGCTTCGCCACATCGACCTTGGCGGCGGGCTCGGCATTCGCTACAAGGACGAAGACGAACCTTCCGTCAAATCCTACCTTCAACCGTTGCTGCACGAACTCAAGGGGCGAGGACTGAAGATCATGCTTGAGCCGGGAAGGCGTCTCGTCGGCAACGCGGGTGTGCTGCTCACTCGGGTCGAGTACCTGAAGCCCGGCGAAGCCAAGAACTTCGCAATCATCGATGCGGCGATGAACGACCTCGCGCGTCCGGCGCTTTACGACGCCTGGCACGACATCGTTCCCGTCGTACCCCGCGCTGGTGCGACGCAAGACTGGGAGATCGTCGGCCCGATCTGCGAATCGAGCGATTTCCTCGGGCACAAGCGTGCCTTGAATATCGAGCCGGGCGATGTCCTGGCCGTCATGTCGGCAGGTGCCTACGGCATGGCGATGAGCTCGAACTACAACACGCGTGCGCGCGCTGCCGAGGTGATGGTCGATGGGGCCGAAGTGCATCTGATCCGGCGCCGGGAGACGATCGAAGAACTGTACGCGCTGGAAAGTTTGTTGCCTTGAATACTATTCGCACCTGCCTCCTGCTCGCTGGTTTTCTCGCAGTTGGCGCATGCAGCGAGGGAAGTGCGAAGAAAAAGACCGAGCCGCCGCCGGTTCCAGTGACGGCGACTCAGGCCGTCGCGAAGGATATTCCGGTGCGCTTGCAAGTGGTTGGGCGGGCCGAGGCTTATGAGAGCGTGGCGTTGAAGTCGCGGGTTGATGGTCAGGTCGAGGCCGTGCTCTTCGCCGAGGGGCAACACGTGAATCAGGGCGACCTGCTCATCCGGATGGACCCTGCCGACCTCGCCGCACGACTGTCTCAAGCGCAGGCGACTGCCGGGCGCGACGAAGCACTGCTCGCCAAGGCGCGAGCCGATACGACGCGCTACCTCGCGCTCAAGGACCGGAGTTTCGTTTCCGATGAGAAGGTCAATGATGTCCGGACCAACGAAGCCGCGGCACAGGCTAATCTGCGTGCCAGCAAGGCTGCGGTCGATGTCGCAAGATTGCAGCGCTCCTACACCGAGATTCGCGCCCCGATTTCGGGCGTGATTGGCGCCCGGCTGGTTTTCCCCGGCTCGTCGGTCAAGACCAACGACACCTTGCTGGCCGTGATCAACCGGGTTCAGCCCTTGCGGGTCAGCTTTCCGGTTCCGGAGAAGCACCTGCCGCGTTTGCGGGAGGCGATGCAATCGGGCGGTCTCAAAGTTGACGCCAGCCTGCCGAACAACACCTCCCGTCATTTTTCGGGGGAAGTGCGTTTCATCGACAATGCAGTGGATACGACTACGGGTACCATCCTCGTCAAAGCTGAACTGGATAACGCGGACGAACGGCTGACGCCGGGACAGTTCCTCAACGTTTCACTGATTCTGAACACGCTGACCAACGCCGTGACCGTTCCGAGTGAAGCGATTCAACAAGGCGCGGAGGGGAACTTTCTCTATGTTGTCAGCGGTGACAGCACGGTCGAAATGCGCAAGATCGAAACGGCGTCGGCGGATACCGCTGCGACGGCGGTGGCGAAAGGGCTTGCCATCGGCGAGACGGTCGTCACCGACGGCCACCTGCGGCTCACGCCGGGTGCCAAGGTCAAGATCAAGGATCAAGCAGCGCCGCGCGATGAAGCCAGGCATGGCGAAGAAGGCGGTACGGCGCGCGCGAATAAAACCGAAGCCTCCACGGCCGCTCGTCGGTAAGGCGCGCGATGAATCTGCCCGAGCTATGCATCCGCCGTCCGGTCATGACGACGTTGCTGATGGCGGCATTCATCATCTTCGGCATCATTTCCTACCGCGCGTTGCCCGT
>JAGNOM010000250.1 GCA_017990155.1 Propionivibrio sp.
CTTTCCATTTTTGTACGCCATAGCGGGCGAGGGCGATGTCCTCATCCCAGAAGTAGGCCGGCAAGCCGGCTTTGAGCTTGAGCTGCGACATGAAACGCTGCGGCTCCGGCAAGCTCTCCCACACCTGCGGCAGGAAGGTTGCCCTGCGGCTCCCGTGCGTCAGGATCAGGCCATCCAGTCCCGGACGCAGTTGGGCGAGTGCATCGGCCTCATCCTTGAACTCGATCGCTTCCGGCTTCTCGAGCAGTGACACTTCAACGCGGGTACGCTCGAGTTCCTCTTCCGTCAGTGGTGAAAAACGCGGGTCGCGGAAGGCGGCGGAGAAGGCGTTCTCGGCAACATCCTGAGCCAACGACCGATAAGCTTCCAGGCTGCCGATGCAGCCGCGCAACTCACCTTTCTGCGTCAGTGTGACGAAGGTGGCAGCAGGATTTGCCAGGGCCGGATGCGAGATGACCGTACGCGGCGCGCGTCCAAACTGTTTCTCGATAGCGTTGCGAGCGATGGACAGCAAAGCGAGCCCAAGTGGATCAGTGCGCATGCGGGTGTTCTCCCGGGCGTGATTCGATGAAAGCAAACGCGCCGTAGCCGACCACCCGCGCCTTGTCCCCGGCGGTATCGCCGGAGTTGCGCAGATCGAGCAGTTTCCCGTGCAGCTTGTGGTGGCGGGCCGCCAGCAGCAGGCCGTTGATCGGCGTCGCGCCGCAGGCCTGCTGGTGATTCAGTGTCGGGTCGAGGTCGAGGATCTGGCGTGCAGCGCGTGAATCGGTCAGGCAGGCAGCATCGTAGTTCAGATAATGCGACAGGTCGGAACTGACGACGATCAGCGTCTCGTCGCCGCCCCAGACGCGCTCCAGAACCTCGGCGACCTCTTCAGCGCTCGCGTCGCCGACGGCCAGAGGCAGCAACGAGAACTCGTCAAGCACCATCTGCAGGAATGGCAGCTGCACTTCCAGCGAATGTTCCTGCGCATGGGCCTCATCGTTGGTGACGATCTGCGGTAGATCAGCAATGCCGGCGATGGCCGTCCGGTCGAGCGCGACTTTGCCTAGCGGTGTGGCGAACGTGGCGCAGGTAGGAACGGCCAGGCCGTCAACAGCGACACGATGCGTTGGCCCGAGCAGTACGACGCGGCGGATGGTCCCACGCAGACCAACCAGCGGTGCATAGACGCTGGCGGCGATCGGGCCGGAATAGATATAGCCCGCGTGCGGGGCGATGATGGCCTTGGGACGCAAAGGCGGACTGTCGGCCGCCTGGTTCAGCATCTCGGCCACGGCGCCAGCAAGAAGCGGGGCGGATTCCGGGTAGAACATTCCGGCGACGGCCGCGGATCGAGAATCCTTGCTCATGGAGGGCCTCCTTGGATTCACTATAGGAACGTGAGGCGGTCAAGGCAAGCACGGGATTTCCGCTAAAATCGCCGGATGACACGCCATTTCGCCATTGTTCCCGCAGCCGGCAGCGGGGCTCGCTTCGGTTCGGAGGTGCCAAAGCAGTACCTCGAACTTTCCGGCAAACCCATGATTTTTCACTCGATTGCGGCTTTGTGTAGCTGTGATCGCATCGACGCCGTGTGGGTCGTGCTCTCGCCCGGTGACGAATGGTGGGCCTCGTTCGACTGGTCGTCCCTTGGGCACAAGCTTCGTGTGCTCTATTGCGGCGGATTGACGCGCGCGGAAACAGTCGCCAACGGGCTCGCAGCAATCTCTGCTGAAGCAGGCAGCGACGACTGGGTACTGGTGCATGACGCGGCGCGACCCTGTTTGTCGCAAGCGATGCTGGATGCCTTGTGTAACGAGCTCAATGCGGATCCGGTTGGGGGGTTGCTCGCCGTTCCGGTGGCAGACACGTTGAAGCGTGCCGATGCGGAGCAACGCGTCGCGGCGACGCAGTCACGAGAAGCAATGTGGCAGGCGCAGACGCCGCAGATGTTCCGTTACGGATTGCTGCGCAAGGTTCTGGAGGGGAATTCCGCTGTGACCGACGAGGCCGGTGCGGTCGAAGCGGCCGGACTGCAACCGCGTCTCGTGCGCGCCGATTCCACCAATCTCAAAGTCACCTTTCCCGCCGATCTTCGTCTGGCGGAACTCATTCTTCAGGGGCGAGGCACATGATCCGCATCGGCTACGGCAACGACATCCACGCGCTCGTGCCCGGGCGCAAACTGATCATCGGCGGCGTGGAGATCCCTCACGATCTCGGTCTGAAAGGGCATTCCGACGCCGATGTGCTCTTGCACGCGCTCATTGACGCCTTGCTTGGTGCTGCCGGAATGGGTGATATCGGCAGGCATTTCCCCGATACGGACGAGCGCTATCGTGGCGCCGACAGCCGGGAGTTGCTGCGGGTGACGCGCGAGAAGATCGCCAGTGCCGGATGGCGCATCGTCAATGTCGATTCGACCATCAATGCCCAGCGCCCGAAGATGGCACCGCATATTCCGTCGATGATTTCGCGGATTGCCGCCGATCTTCAACTTGAAGAAGGCTGTGTCAATGTGAAGGCCAAGACTGCCGAGCGACTGGGTTTCGTAGGCCGCGAAGAGGGTATTTCCTGCGACGCCGTCGCGCTGCTTGAGAAGGCCGATTGACCCTGCGTCCCCACTGGGGGGCATCGCAATCGCACGTCGTATCAACAGTGCTCGCGGGCGTCATGTTTTTCCGAAATGCCCATGAATCTCCCGGCTAAAGAGTCGCCGATCCTTGGTATAGTTACGGGCTCAGGGTCATCGGTTCAAAAACAATAAAGAGACCCCCGAAGTGTAACGTCCAGTGCGTTTGTTTAGCGTCAAGTCAGCAATTTCACTATCCGTTTATTGAGGTCTATATGTCGAATAAATTCGTGTATGTCTTCGGCCCGTCGAAGACAGAAGGCGCCGCAGATATGAAGAATCTGCTGGGCGGCAAGGGAGCTAACCTTGCAGAGATGTGCCGTTTGGGAATTTCCGTTCCTCCTGGTCTGACCATCAGCACCGAAGCCTGCACCGTCTATACCGAACAAGGTGCAGATGCCGTCCGCAAGCTGATCGAAGCCGAAGTCAAGGCGGGCGTCGAATTTGTCGAGAAGGAAATGGGCAAGAAGTTTGGCGATTCGGCCGACCCATTGCTGGTTTCCGTTCGCTCCGGATCGCGCGCCTCGATGCCGGGCATGATGGACACCATCCTCAACCTCGGCCTCAACGACGAAGCCGTGGCGGGTCTGACTGCCAAGTCGGGCAATGAGCGTTTCGCGTGGGACTCGTATCGTCGTTTCATCCAGATGTATGGCGACGTCGTCATGGGCCTGAAGCCCGAGTCGAAGGAAGACCACGATCCGTTCGAAGTCATCATCGACGAAATCAAGGAAAAGAAAGGCGTTGAGCTCGATACCGAACTGGGAGTCGAAGACCTCAAGCAGATGGTCGCCGAATTCAAGGGCATGATCCGCACCCGTCTCGGTCGCGAATTCCCGAACGATCCGTGGGAGCAACTGTGGGGCGCCGTGATGGCCGTATTCCAGAGCTGGAACAACGACCGCGCCGTGTTCTACCGTCAGATGAACGACATTCCGGGTTCCTGGGGAACCGCAGTCAACGTCCAGTCGATGGTCTTCGGCAACCTGGGCAATCACAGCGGTACGGGCGTCGCCTTTACGCGTGATGCAGCCTCGGGCGAAGACGTCTTCAACGGTGAATTCCTTATCAACGCGCAGGGCGAAGACGTGGTCGCCGGTATCCGCACGCCGCAGCAGATCACGCTCGAAGGTTCGCGCCGCTGGGCCGAACTGGCTCTGGTCAGCGAAGCCGACCGCGCCGCCAAGTTCCCGTCGCTCGAAGAAATCATGCCGGAGATCTACGCGCAGCTGATCAAGACCGAGACGGCGCTGGAAAACCACTACAAGGACATGCAGGACATCGAGTTTACCATCCAGGAAGGCAAGCTCTGGATGCTGCAGACCCGTTCCGCCAAGCGCACCGGTGCGGCACTCGTGCGCACGTCGATGGAAATGCTGGCTCAGGGCATGATCGACGAAAAAACCGCGCTGATGCGCGTCACGCCCGATCGCCTGAACGAGCTGCTGCACCCGGTGTTCGATCGCGCCGCGATCAAGAGCGCCAAGCAGATCGCCAGCGGTCTGCCGGCTTCACCCGGCGCGGCCACCGGCCAGGTCGTGTTCTTTGCCGATGAGGCGGAACAATGGGTTGCCGATGGCAAACAGGTCATCCTCGTGCGTCAGGAAACCTCGCCGGAAGACCTGCGCGGCATGGCCGTCGCCAAGGGAATTCTGACCGCACGCGGCGGCATGACCTCGCACGCCGCTGTCGTTGCACGTGGCATGGGCAAGTGCTGCGTTTCGGGCGCCGGCGCCGTTCGCGTCGATCCGAAAGCGCGCACGATGACCATCGAAGGCAAGGTCTACAACGAAGGCGCCTGGATCTCGCTCGACGGATCGACCGGTCGCGTATACGACGGCAAGGTGCCAACCAGCGATCCGGACATGTCCGGTGACTTCGGTAAACTGATGACGCTGACCGACAAGTACAAGCGCCTCGCCATCCGCGCCAACGCCGATACGCCGCATGATGCCAAAGTCGCCCGTGCATTCGGTGCCGTCGGCATCGGCCTGTGCCGGACCGAGCACATGTTCTTTGAAGGCGACCGCATCAAGTCGGTGCGCGAAATGATCCTGGCGCAGGACGAAGCCGGCCGCCGTGCCGCGCTGTCCAAGCTGCTGC